>NZ_JABUZE010000052.1:0-79987 GCF_014897805.1 Halomonas sp. 3F2F | reverse complement strand
TGTTGATAGGGAAAGTATCGGCGCCAGCTTCACGGATTCAGGTTATAGAGCTGGCGTTTTTTAGTTTATTTTTCTGTTTTAGTAGGTTTTATAGATAAATTTGAATAGTTTCTTAACGTACTTAGTTCAGCAGCCCTATTTGCTGTCCCATGTATATTTCCCCTGGAAGCAGCACGAAAAGCCGAGGAATAGACACGTTAAGTCATCGTTACCCTCGTATTCTTTTGTAACAGTGATGTGATCGCAATGCTGTTGAAGTGTTGAAAGTGCGATGACGCATTGTGCTTAATTAGCTGGTATAGATGAAAGGGCAGTATACCTCATAGAAAGCATGTCTATTGCTAACGCCTTAGATGATAAATCTCAAAAACTCCTGCTAAACGAAAAACATCGCTGCTGATAAACCTATTAAAAACTCAATAATAACGAGGTCTATAAGATGGAAGATAAACCAAAAAGGGTCCGTCAAAAACCCAGTCTCGGGCTTGCCCTTGTGCCCGTTGTGCTGACACTAATCGCCATCGGGGTACAAATTTTCTATTTTGGTGATTTCACACCACATATCCCGTTGGCCATCGGCCTGGCGATAACCTCGCTAGTGGGAATCAAACTTGGCTTCCGCTGGAAGCGGATTGAAGATGGGGCGTTTCACGTTATCAACGTGTCTTTGCCTTCGGTTTCGGTGTTGATCTTAGTGGGCATGATTATTGGCGTCTGGATTGCCAGCGGTACCGTGCCCAGTCTGATCTATTACGGCCTTCTTCTGTTGTCTCCGGCTTTCTTCCTTGCCGCGGCGATGCTGATTTGTGCGGTGGTGTCCGTTTCTTTGGGGACCTCCTGGGGAACCGTTGGTACGGTAGGTTTAGCGCTTGTTGGTATCGGCGCTGGGTTTGAAATTCCGATTTACTGGACTGCCGGCGCGGTTGTTTCTGGCGCCTTTTTTGGCGACAAAGTCTCACCGCTTTCCGACACCACAAACCTGGCGGCGGCGGTTACCGGTAACGATGTGTTCTCGCATATCAAAAACATGATGCCAACGACGCTTCCGGCCATGCTGATCGCGTTAGCCATCTATCTGGTGGTGGGCTTCACCATGATTGATGATCAAGCGGCATCTTTTGAGCGCATTGATGCCATCACTGCGTCACTAGACGAACACTTTACTATTTCTATCTGGCTGCTGTTGCCAGCGGTGCTGGTTATTGGGCTAGCCATCAAGAAAATGCCGCCGATTCCCTCCCTGTTTGCAGGTGTAATGGCGGGTGCGGTAACCGCCATGGCGGTTCAGGGGGTAGGTCTGCACGATATCGTTACTTACGCTAACTATGGTTACTCCATTGAAACCGGCGTGGAAGCCATGGACAGCCTGTTAAACCGTGGCGGCATTCAGTCAATGATGTGGACCATCTCGTTGATCCTGATTGCCTTGGCCTTTGGCGGTGCGTTGGAGAAAACGGGCTGCCTGGAGACCATCATCAAGGCCATTATGTCCAAGGTGCGCTCGTTCAAAGGCGTTCAAACCTCGGCAATTGCTACCTCCTTTGCAACTAACCTGGTGGCAGGCGACCCCTACCTATCTGTTGCGCTACCGGGGCGTATGTACGCGCCGACTTATCGTGGCCTGGGCTACTCAACCCTGAACCTATCGCGTGGTGTTGAGGAAGGTGGAACATTGATGTCGCCGCTCATTCCATGGAACGCAGGTGGTGCCTTCGTCATTAGCGTATTAGGGCTAGGTATTGGCGAAGGTAACGTCGAGAACCTGTTGTATATTCCGCTGGCCTTTGCCTGCTGGTTATCGCCTTTAATCGGTATTCTTTACGCACAGATGGGCTTGTTCTCGCCCAAGGCAACCGATGCAGAGCGTGCCCTGTGGGAAAAACAGGGGGAAGCGATTGCCTCTACCGAAGCATTGGGAGCTGCTGCTGACGCAGCCGTTACTAGCCCGACGCCAGCTCCAAGCTCGAGTTGATCGTCGCTAGTCGTTACGTGTTTTAACCGATAAGACAGCACCCCGGCTTGCGAAAGGCGGGGTGTTTGTCTTTTGAGCTAGGCGTTTTTTGCCGACAACTGAATCGCTGCGCCTTGGGTTTGCTTGCAAGCACGCCTGAATAAAACCAGGAGGATAATAATGACTACAACGCATCCAACAGTGGTCATTGGTGGTGGAATCGTTGGTATTTGCTGTGCGTTATATCTGCAAAAAGAGGGGCTCGACGTAACGCTCGTGGAGCCCGCTGTGTCTGGCGATAGTACCGCTAAGTGGAGCTGCGGGCAGATTGCGGTTAGCGAAATTATTCCTCAGTCCAAGCCTGGTATTATCAAAAAAGTGCCTGGGTGGCTGTTGGATCAAAAAGGGCCGCTGGCGCTGCGGCCATCAGCATTACCAGGGTTATTACCCTGGATGCTGCGCTTTATCACCCACGCGCGGCGTTCGCGCATCGACACTATCGCCCATGAGCTAGCGACCTTAACGCGCTGTGCCTTCCAGGATTATGAGCCCCTGCTTGCGAAGTGCCGTCGTGACGATCTGATTGGTCACCAACCAACCCTTGAACTGTTTGACGATGCGGCTGGGCTGGCTCATGAGCAAACTTATGTAGAGCTACGTCGCGCGCTAGGGTTTGTTTCCGAAACGCTAAATGCCGAACAGATTGCCGCTATGGAGCCGGCGTTAGCGGGACGCTTTTCTCACGGCTTGTTGTTGTCAGATTGGCGCACGGTGTGCGATACCGAAACCTTCCTAACCGAGCTTGCTCACAGCTTTGTAGAGCAGGGCGGCAAGCTTGTTCAGGATAGTGTGTCGCGTATTGAGACCCAGGCAGAGCGTGCCGTTGGTGTGACTCTGGCTAGCGGTGAGAGCCTGCCGGTCGAGCAGGTGGTGGTCGCCGCAGGCAACGGCAGCTCGGCGTTTTTTGAAGCACTAGGCATTAAGGTGCCGTTGATTAAGGTCGGCGGCTATCAGGTATTGCTACCCAACCCTGGTGTCGACTTAACCCACGCCACTTTTTATGCTGACGGCGGCTTTGGTCTGATTCCAATGGAGCGAGGGCTACAGATCGGCGGCACGATTGAGTTTGCTGGCAACCATGCTGAACCGAACTTCAAGCGTGCGGAGATCATTCTTGAAAAAGCCAAGACGATACTGCCATCGTTGAATACGGCTGGTATGGAGTTTGGCGCTGGCTGGCGCCCTTTCTTGCCAGACACTAAGCCTGTGATTGATAAATCGCCACTGCTTGAAAACGTGGCGATGGCTTTTGGTCATGGCCAATTGGGACTAACGCTAGGTGCCACGACGGGGCGCTTGGTAGCTGACATGCTGCAAGGGCGTGATAGCCAGTTGGATATTAGCCCTTTCAGTGCATCACGCTTTACATTGGCTGGTGGTTAATTGCCGGCTGCGCGGTGTGCAGGCTAAGAGGAGGGCCCGTCTCTTGAGTATGAGACGGGCTTTTTATCTATGATTGAGCGCACTTAGTGGTTATGTCCTGCATGACTGCCAAACGCTGCGTTGAACTGCACCATTCCCACCCACTGCTCATCATGCCCTGCAAAGTCTTCGCGGGTCAGTTGCGTGCGTACGAACATGTTATCGCGTACATGCCAAGTGAGCTGTGCGCTTTGCCGCCAGGACGTGTCTTCTGAGACGATCGCGGTAGGGTGGGTTCCCATCACTTTATTGGTTAACCCTAATGCTTCTGCCCGCAGGCCGACTTCCCAGCGAGGCGCAATACCGTAAATAGCGTCGATGTAAGCACCATCTTGTTGCTCAGTGTAGTGGTCGTGTGCATGAAAGTGATCATGGTGTTGCACATGCTCTTGCAGGTCACGTTCGCTATAGAAGTATTCCGCACCTAATTGCCAGTTGCCCTGGTGACCGGGCTGCTCCGCATCGTAGTTAAACCGCGCATCTAAGCCTGCGAACCAGTTGTCGCCTTCAGCGGTATGGGCATGGTGGCCATGGTCATCGACACGCACATACTGACGGTTCATGCCCGCAGACGTTCCCAGCGTTAGCTGCTTATTCGCACCGAGATCTGGGCGGTATTTAGCGAAAATCGTGCCCACGCGAGGGCCACTGGCGCGATCCTCATAGCCCCCTTCATCAAAGCGGCTGAAGCCTTCTCCCTCGCCTTGAAACAGCTCGCTACCCAGCGTCAAGGTGCTGTTTGGTGACCAGGTTAGCTGTAGGCCTGTATCGAGCAGACCATGCTCTCCAAACAAATACTCATTGACCAGTGGGCGCTCAACAAAATCCCAAGCGTGAGGATGTCGGCTGTTAATGTAGCCTATATCAGAAAGAAACTTACCGGCTTGTAAGCGCAGGCCGTTAGGCAGCGTACGCGTCGCAATAAAAGCCTCTTCCAGCGTGATATCGTCCTCCGTTAGCGAAACAACGGCCTTGCCCTCAAGGTGGGCGGTTTGCCCTTCGATAGCCACTTCAGAGTGTCCCAGGTTAAATCCATTGTCGAGATCATGGCTATGGCCGCCGTGGTCATGTCCTCCCTCATGATCGTGACTGCCTTCGTGCTCATGGCTAAAGCCTGCAGGTGAGTTTGCATCTCCTGAAAAGCGATTATGGTAGATGCCTTCCACAACTAAGGAAACGTTGATGCTGTTTTCAGCATCGCTATGTTTATCGTTGCTATGTTCATAGGCGTCGTGCTCATGAGCATGACCAGAGTGATCATGGTCGTGCCCATGATGGTGATCATCTGCATAGACAGAGGAGCTGATAAGCAGAGCAGTGGCAAGCGGTGTAAGCAGAAATAAAGAGCGTGGCACAGGTGTATTCCCTTAAACGTTAGAATTAAGCGCATAAAATGATATGTTATATTGTATCAATAATGCAATTGTGCTGAATTCTGTCGCTGCACGCGGCTAGCTTCGAGGGGGTGTGAGGCGTTTAAGAAAAGCTGACCAAAATGTTGACCGCACTATGCCTAAACAGGCCATTTTCAGGCTACAGGCACAAAAAAAGCACCCGTAGGGGCGGCGTCGTTTGAACTGAATTATTAAGTGATTGTTATATATTGCTTTTATGTATTATCTATTGATTGGGCATACATCAGGGCATACACGGTGCTGGCTGCTAGGGCGCTTTCAACGGTGATTTGGTGGAGAAAGTGGGAATCGAATTGACAGAATCACAGCTTTTTTTAAGTCGGGGGAAGCGCGGGAAGGCTAGCACTACGAAACTTTTGTAATACCCGGCATTGGGGGGATTTGTGAGTAGCTTTAAACTACTCTCTATGCGCCTGGGGCAATCAGCGCAAAATTGCGCCCATTAGCGTTGTGCATTTCTGCATATCGCCGGGAACGCCAATTTGGCCGTCTGGGGGTGGTCAGCGTGACCGCGGCTTGAAGTGACTCAGGCTCACAATTAAAAGGTGGGAATCCCCACCTTTTTCCGGTTTCAAACCGCAAAATTCACTGCCTCGGTTTCAAATAAAAGCCCCAGCGTTAGCCAGGGCTGTGAATGCTGATAAATACGGCGGCGGCCAGGGGGTGTCGGTCTGCTCTAGCCTTGAAGGCGGCAATAGCGCGGGCGCGTAGACTTTCCTCACTCTCTCCAGGCTCACGCATCACGGTAACGGGGTCAGGGTGACCATTTTCAGTCCATCCGGCTGGTGGTGGGTGTTCGTTGTTTTCGTTCGGTCTGCTAAGCCATATTGTAGGCTGATCTTCATTTGCCCCTAGCTGGCTTTCGACAATTTCTAGGCGTTTCAGTAAGTCTCTACGCATCGGCTAGCCCGTCCATGTAGTCGCCAAAGGTGCGGGGGTGGGCCTCAGATTGGCCCCCGACTGCCTTAGCGCTCAGTTCATCCATTAGTTCGCTTATCTGCGCTACGGTTTCCGCGTGCTCTATATCGGCGTGCTGTGTTTGCAGTTCGGCTAGGCGTCGTTTAATCGCTGCTCTCATATCGTTATCTCTTCCAGCGCTCTTGCTGCTCTTTGAGTAACCGCTCGATCTCTTCTTGGCGGCGTACCAGTTCCTCTATCTCTACGATTTTGCCCACGGCGGCTAAGCCATCAATCAATGCGCGGCCTTGGTCGGGGGGCAGTTCGCCATGGGAAACGGCGGCAAGTATTTGCCGGGCTTGGTCTGCCATAGGGGCGCTGGGATCAAAGTCGAATTGAACGGTTTGGGATGCAGGGCGAAAAGCGGGAACCAGGCGCTCTAGTACGATCCGGCAAGCCTGCATATCGCCAGCCTTCGCTTGGTCAACCACCTTCTTTGCAACCGCTGCGCCATCCTTTTCAAGCGCTGCTTTGAGTGCAGCCGTCTTGCTCTTTGGTCGCCCGCGTGGGTTGCCGCTGGTGCCGGGGGCGAACTTGCCCCCGGTGGTGCGTTTAGCTCCTGCCATTACGCGGCCTCTTTCTCTACCTGCATGCGGTGCATTGGTAGCTCGCCAATCCAGCCACGAAGGTCGCTAGCTGTATCTTTGCCAAGCCGGGTTAGTGTTGGGTGATTCACCTTTGAAATGCCTTCCAGTGTCTCGGCGGCGTGGTTTGTTGTGCGGATCACGTCATCATGCACACCAACCACTAAGTTTCTCAGTGCCATAATTTCGCTGCCGTAAGCGCTGGCGATTCCAGCGTTACGCAGGCTATCAAGGGTCTGTTGGGTTAATCCGGTAGCTAATGCTGGCGCACGCAGCAAAGCCGCTGTTAGCTCGGGGTGATTGCCTAGTTTGGCCTCGTTAATCAACGTCATGCGCTCCTTGGCATCCAATCCTCGCACGATAGAGCGAAGCTCGGCATCCATAGCCACACCAACCGCATCGCCTTTATCCAGTGCCTTCACTGGCTGAAAATGGCTTTTGGCGCTATCTGCGATCGACTGCATTGATTCGGCTAGTGCTTTGCGGTGCTTTTCGACGTTCTCGGCAAACTGGTCGAGTGCTTCCTTGCTCATCCGTTGCTTAGCCGCGTCGGTTAGGTCTCTATTTCCCTGAATGTCTACCAGCGCTTTTCCTGCTTTCTCGAAGTCGTGTAGCGCTGTGGCTTGCAGGTCGCGGGCGTGCTTCATTGCATTACCGACAGGCCACTTGCTGCCGTTCACGGATACGCTTGTGCTTAAAACAGCATCCCAGTCGTGCGCCGTGTAGTGGATGCGGCGACCGTTGCTCAATGAAATGGCGGGGCGTCTCTCTAGTTCTGACATTGGATGTTTTCCTTTCGTTGGCTTAGTAGGTCGATCTTGATTAGCTCAGAGGCGGCTAACGTGTCGCCTTGTTGTGCAGCGCCTTTAAGTAGTTGGTAGTACCCGGCTATCTCTTTGGCGGTTGGCTTTATGTTGCTGGCACCGCGTTGGCGACCAGGGGCTTTCTGTGCATTCATGGTTATATTCCATAAAAGAATATCAATATGAATTTTAGTTTAATTTAGGCGAATTAGCCAATATTAGCTGTATTTTTATACATGTTTTTTTGTGGGCGTCCGCTGCCTGTTTCCAGCGTGCTTAACAGGCAATAAAAAGCCGCCAGCGAAGGCGGCTATAGTGGTTAGTTGCTTGGGGTGATCCGTTGCGCATACTCCTCGACAACGATGCTGTTGTGAGGCCATCGGGCCTTAGCTGACTCTAACGCCTCCTCATAGCTCATTATCTTGCCAAGCATAGTCATGGGCTTGCCGTCTCTCAGTACCCGCCAAGCCATGCGCCGATTGTCATTAGCGGGCACCAGTTCACGCAGTAGCGCTGCTTTGTGCGACCTGATCCATATGCGGATATCGTCGGTGATGTTCTCGCTAGGCCATACGTAAAGGCGTTCGCCGGGTAGTGGGTCGGCATGTAAGCCGTGGTTTCTGAGGTAGTCGAGGGCGGCCATTAGAATTCCTCCCCATTACTTGCTTGCTGACGGGTCGATTTATCCGAAACATCGAAACAACCCGCATGGTTACTGGCCTCGGAGTGTTTCCCTTGCGAAACACTGTGGTTTTCTGTTTCGTTGGAAATGTCGCTGTAACCCGCGTGGTTGCTGGTTTGTTTCGTTGTTTCGCTTTGCTGGGGGGGAGTAGGCGAAAGATAGCGCCGGAATGCTTCGGCAAAGTCTTTCCGGTCATACCCTTTTTTGGTTTCGTAGCCGATGCGTAACTGTTTCGATTTGATACCAAAGTCACCTAGCTTGGTCGCTACTTGGCGGGCGGTAATTGGCTGCCCTCTGTTCCATGAATTCCAGGGGGCTTCGCTGTTGGCATGTAGCGCGTTAACCAGCTCAGCGCTAAACAGGCGATCAACGCTTTTCTCCTCAAATACCTCCTTGATGTCCTTCAGCAGTTCAGTGCCCACGTCTGGGGCTTGCTCGGCATCGTCCATCCGGGTGATTGTCATAGCAATACGCTTAGCGCGCTCTGGCCACTCCCCGCCGATAGAAACGGCAATTTGCTGTAGCGGTTCCCAATTATCAGCGGCGCGGTTACTGAGGCCAGGAATGGGCTCAGGCCGGGCGCTGGATACCGTCTCGGCTAAATCATCTTGCAGTCGTGACAGTTGGCGCTTGAGCCTTTCACGCAGCCCTTGGGGCATGAAGCGGATGTTCTCGACTTTCTCATGGGGCAGCTTGCGGCGTAGCTCAAAGCGAATAGACCTGCTCGCCAGTGTGTTAGCAATGCTACCGATCCCACACAGCGCTTTAGCGCCCCAAGTAGCAAAGCGCTTAGGCTCGTGATCTTCACCTACCACGCGAATGATGAAGCCATTGCGGCGGTGTCCCGAATTGAGCACGCCTCTGGCATCCTCGTTATCACGCAGGAAGGTATCCACCTCATCAATCAGTAGCGTTGGTGTCCACTTGTCCATAGAGCGGAAAAGCGCGGCGGGGCTTATGCCGTCGCACTTGAGCGGCTGGAAGGCGAACGTCTCTAGGAACTCCAACAGTGTGGACTTGCCGCAATTTGGCAAGGGGGCTGTAATATTAGCTAAAGGCGCAACATGCACTTCATCAATGAACCAAGTGAAAGCGATCCACAGCGCGGCGGCATCGGCTACTTCGGGTTCACAAACAACGTATTGCCTTAGCGTGTCTGATAGCTCCCTCACCAGTAATGCGCCGTCTACGTGGTCTTGCCAAGGCTCGATAGTGGGGAATAGCTCCCCACCTTCACCGCTTGATAACGTCCGGGTCAGTTTATCCAGCTCGGCAACCTGTACTTTTGCCTTTTTGGCAGCGGCTCGGATACGTTGCCAATCAGCAGGGCTGTTCTGTCTAATGCTGGTGATATGGTCGAGAATGCTCTGCTCAAAAAGCGCGCCGGGATCATCCAAAGCAACATCAATAGCGCTCTGCACTATGTCCATCGGTTTTAGTGGCTCGGGCGCATTATCGACCACTTCTTTGATGTTGGGCTGACTCATAGCGCCAGCCCTCCCCCTAGTCGCGCCAGGTCATTAAAGTCAGTCACTCCCTCGTGAGTCTCAGGCCACACACAACGCGCCCCAATGGCTGAGGCAGCTTCCTTGCCCTTGGTAACGCCAGGATTGCCAGCGGTGCCATGGTCGTTATCAGCGCAAACGATGATGGGTTGGGTGGGGTAGCGTTCGCGTAGGCTTTTCGCCACGGGTAGCAGGTTGCCCGCATTCATGGCAGCGGCTACCGCGTAGCCTGTCGCCTCGTGAAGCGTGGCAGCGGTTGCCCATCCTTCAGCGATCAAAAGCGGCTGGTGTGGTTCAATGCTGCCTATTGGCGAATAGCAGCCCTTTACCTTGCCGCCTGTCTTAAAGTATTTGGCTCCATCCGGCCCGATGGTCTGCCAATTAACCAGGCGCTGCCCATCGGTAAGCGGAACTACCAACAGTTCACGCCGTTGGCGCAGGTTGTAGGGCTTCACTCCCTTGGCGGCTAGGTAGGCATGGGTAGGGCTTGCAGGCGTTAGCAGCGGCCATTCTTGGCGCGTTTGGCTGGCCACTAGGGCATAACCACGTTCGCGCTCTGCCTGTCGCTCAACACGGCGCTTTTCGGCTTCCTGTCGCGCTTTCTCTGCAACTTGCGGGTCAGGGGTATCGTCAGCAAATACGCTATGCTTTTCACCGGTAGCCCAATCGCCATGCACACCAAAATCATGATGCAGCACGTACCAAAGGCGGTTGTTACCCTTGCGGGCCTCGGGGTGGTCGTGTCGGTGAATATCACCATCACCAATAGGGCTGACACTGAGGCCATGGTGGGTGATAATGCTTTCAGAAAATTTGTTCTCTATGGCGATCTGTTTACCGACGATCTCCGATAGCGCCCATGCCCCACCAAGGCTGGGCGTTTTTATTGCTCGATGCATAGGAGCCCCTCCTCTTGCAGCCAGTCGCAGCGATCATCAAGACTGCTGGACAATAACCACAGCGCTTCAATCAGCGCTTCACGCTTCAAACCATCAAGATCATGGTCGTTAAGCAGCATCGCTACGCCTGCGAGGATTTTGGACGCCTGTTGCATTTGGCGAATGTCGCCAGTAAGGGCAGCTTTCAGAAGGTAGGTTTGATCTTGAGGAGTCATAGGCCAGTCTCCTTGCTGAATGCCTGGGCTTCGCGCTGCATCTCCTTGAACTCAAGGTGATTGACTAAACCACTGGCAAGCGCCTGCTCGGCTGTTAAAAAGCGATCCGGGTTAGTGAACTGGAAGCGAATAGTTCGGGTGCGTAGGTCGCAGTTAATGGCTATGGGCATCATTGGGCCACCTCCTGAGAATCCAGGTAGGCAACAGCACCAGCCAGCGCGCTCTCTACGGTGTGGGCACCAATACCGTGCGGCATATCGGCATCAAACCAAGCGGCTACTGGAACGGCGGCTTTTTCGTGGTGAGTTATGTGGCAAGCGTCACTGCGTCCAGTTTGGCGCACGGCATCACGCCAATCGGTGGCTTCAATGACGGTTTCTTGACCAGTGCGGGCGAAGGTGATTTTGAATAGGCTCATTGGCTCACCTCCGCGTTTTCAGCGCGTAAGGTGTCGTAAGCCTGCATCAGACGGCTGCGACGAATGTGGGCTTGCTCGGCCTCTAGGGCGCGTGCTTTTTCAATATGGGAGTTGTAGCGCTTGAGCCGGACGGCGGCGCTTGAGTCTGAAAACAACGCAGATTTCGCCATTGCTCGATGAGCGGCGGCGCGTGCAGACGGATTTCGGGTAGGGAATAGCTTCATGGGTAAGACTCCTTGATTCATGGAGTCACCACCACTGCTTCCAAACAATGGGGGCGACTGTACGCAGGTTGGAAGACCGGGAATCAAGGAAACCGGCAGGCCGAAGCCTCCTACGCACAGCCGCCATAACGGCACAAAAAAAGCACCATCAGGGAAGGCACTTGTGCGCCTCGATTCGTTCGGGCTTCCAAACCCGGCTGACGATTTTGCGCCAGCCGTTGAAGCATATAACGGCATTGGTAAGCGTTGCAAGGTCATTATGCTGCACCTCGCATAGCCAGCTTGGCATCCAGCCAGGCGTTAACCTCGGCAATGGGGAAGTAGCATTGTGCTTGCTGGCTGTCGCTGAACTTTAGCGGGCGGGGAAAGCTGGGGTCGTTCTTCAGCAACTTGTCGATGCCGCTACGGGTCATATCCATAGCGCGGCATAGATTGGGCTTAGTGATTAGCTTTTGGTCTTGGGGTAGTGCTTCGATATTCATAAGAACGCCTCTGTATGAGTGACGCTCTTATGGTGGTGTTTAACCTGAAGTTGTTGGTGCAGGTGCAAAATGCAGATTGCAGGTTATCGGCGCTTCTTGGCTTCCCATGCCTTGATTGCTGCGCCAACATGCTCTTTTAGTTTGCGGTCGCCCATATTGGTAACGTCATCGGGTATGGTGTTGAGCATATCCTCGACGACACGCGACGCTTTCGGCTTTTCCCCATTTCGGTAGTCTGGCCCGTGCTTACTAGCGTATACCTCCACCAGCAGCCCGAACACCTCAAGCGCCCGCGACTCCTCGCCTCCAACACTTTTAGCTTCGGGTGTGTCGATACCAGCTAAAAAATCGGGAAGCTCGCTCTCATTCCATCCTAGCGAAGATAACCATCGGGAAAGCTCTTGTCGCGTGACATCAAAGTCAAAGCTATCGTATGTGGATAGGCCTGCTAACTCGGCACTTTCCCATCGCCCATGGCTCCCCCAAAGCCGTATTTTGCCGACAGGCATTAGATTGCCATCTATGGCTGCTTGTCTAGCTACAGTAAGCCAATTAGCAGCTTCTTGGGCTTGTGGAATATCAAAGCGAAGCGCGGCCTTAACTGAGTCAGTATCTCCTGCGCCTGACTCTATTGGCACTGACTCCGAAAGATAGTTGGGCCATATTGAACGGGGGTCGATCCCCGCTATCAGTAAGCACGCGCTTTCGATGTGCAGTTTTTTACATGCTCGCCAAACATTCAAAGAAGACATAAGCGTAACTCCTAACGCTAGCACTCCGATTAGGTTGGCTGGCTAACGCGGTGGAGTTGTTCGCGCTTTCAGGCCGTCGCCCTAGCCAGCCAATTCGGTTGTTATGCTCGCTTAAATTCCACCACGTTTCCGCGCTGCAAGTTGTCCAAGTGATCGGCGTACCACTGCATCATCACGCGGCGCTGCTCGATGTACTGCGCCTTGTTATAAACGCCTGCCACACCGTCTTTAACGTGAGATAGCTGGGCCTCTATGTGGTCGGCGTTATAGCCGTGCTCATTCAGGATCGTGCTAGCGATGTGCCGGAAGCCGTGCCCGGTCTGGCGTCCCTCATAGCCAAGGCGGCGTAGTGCCATGATGAATACCGTGTTCGACCGTGGCGCTGTCTTGTCGCTGCGGCCTGGGAATAGAAGGGGTTGGTACCCGGTCAGTTGGTGGAGGTTCTGAAGGGCTTCAATAGCCTGCTTAGGCAGTGGAACAGTATGCTCACGGCGGCGCTTCATCCGTTCGGCGGGGATCGTCCATAGCGCTTTGTCTAGGTCGAACTCTTCCCAGCGTGCCTCTCTTAGCTCTGAGGGGCGCACGGCTAGGCGGGAAAGCAGGAATAGGCCAAGGCGTACATCTTCAGCGTGAGGGTAAGAGCCAATAGCGCGAAGCAGGGCGGGTAGTTCGTCTTGGCTAACGTGGGAATAGTTGGCCGCTCGGCGGGTGGTCAGGTGCTTATGCAGGCTCTCCAATGGGTTGTACTGGATGCGCCCACTCACTAGCGCCAGGTCGTACACTTCCCGGCAGATAGCGCGTATGCGGCTAGTCTGCTCAATGATCCCGGTCTTTTCCAGGCTGCGCAGGAACTCCAACCATTCCATTGGCGTTATGTCGGTGAAGGGGCGCTTGCCGAACTTTGGGAAGACGTGCTTTTGCAGCGAGCCAATGACGCGGGTGGAGGTGCCGTCTGTCCAGTTCTGGCGCTTGTTGGTGTGCCACTCCCTCGCCAGCGCTTCAAAGGTGCTGTTGGCAGCCTCTAGCGACTCGGCTTCCCTTGTCCGCTTGGAGACGATGGGATTCTGGCCATTGGCTGCGTCTGCTCTGAGCTGGTCGGCCTTAACACGCGCCAGGCTGCCGCTTGTTTCCGGATACCCGCCTAAGCCAATCCAAGACCACTTGCCGTCTGGCTTCTTGTAGCGCAGTTCCCAAGACTTTGAGCCGTTGGGCTTCACCCTGAAGTAAAGGCCACTGCCGTCCAGTTCCCTGTATGCCTTGGCCTCTGGTTCCAGTGTCGCCAATACTGTGTCAGCCAGCGGGCGGCGCTTAATCTGTGAGCGTTTCATTCTTGTATGCCTCTGGTTCACAATATCGTAAAGCATACACACAGGCATACACGGTGCGCAATGCTGTATGGGTATATGTGAAAGCATACAGACACAAAAAAACCCGCACTGGGCGGGCTTTTCTGCATCATTCAGACCTATGTGGAAGCATCTGAATTTAGGTAGGTGGTGGAGGCGGCGGGAATTGAACCCGCGTCCGCCAGCACGCGCCTATTGGCTCTACATGCTTAGATTTCGTCATTTGCTTTAACGCAACTGACTCCGACGATCAGGATTCAGCCACGCGAGCCTTCTAAGTTTAACGATTGATGAGAAGACACCACCAACCGCGGTCCTATCAGCTTTAGCTCGTATCCCATCAGTGATGAATAGGCACATCACCTTTGGGCCAGACAAGAAGCTAACAGTGTTTAAGCTGCTAGCGCGCCTTGAGCGTAGTTTTCGTCATTTGCGACTATTTTTCGTGATGTGGGATTTACGAGATACATCACGCTCTCGGCATGCACCGCAAGGGTTGTCACCAGCGTCGAAACCATGTCGCCCCCTGATTACAGATGAGCATTCTAACGTGCTCACACCGAATTGACCAGTTATGCCTTGTTATGTTCCCGCATTATCCGACCTTTCTGACGGCTCCAGTCGCGATCTTTCTCGGTGGCGCGCTTGTCATGCAGCTGTTTGCCGGTCACCAGTGCCAGCTCACACTTCACCTTGTTGCGTTTCCAATAGAGCTTGAGCGGCACGCAAGTGTGGCCTTTGTCCTGAGTCACCGAGAAAATTTTGGCAATTTCCTTACGGTGCAGAAGCAACTTACGCGTGCGCGTCGGGTCAGCAATTTCGTGGGTGCTTGCTGTATTAAGCGGCATGATATGGCTGCCTAGTAAAAAAGCCTCGCCGTTACGAACCAAAATGTAGGTGTCGGTAAGCTGTGCTTTACCAGCGCGAAGGCTTTTAACTTCCCAGCCCGCGAGTACCAAACCTGCTTCTAAGGTTTCGTTGATATGGTACTCAAACCGAGCCTTCTTGTTTTGGGCAATAACGCTGCTGCTAGGGCCCTTGCTGTTACCTTTCTTAGTGGCCATGGAACCTCATCGTTGATCTGTCAGTAGCACCCCCTTCGTTATGTGGGGAGGCGTGATACCATTCAAGGTCTACAAAAATGTTTCCCATGATACGCTTTGGGCACTGTGAAGTCAGCGGAGAGGTCAATGCCAACCGTTAATCGTACCGCCTTGGTGCGGCACACCCCCCAACAAATGTTCGATCTGGTTAATGACTTCGAACGCTATCCCGAGTTCCTGCCGGGGTGTCGCCGTGCGCGCCTGCTAGAGCATGACGAGGCGCATTTGATTGGCGAGATGACCCTTGGACGTGCGGGTGTGGAACAAACAATCACTACTCGAAATGATTTATATGCCCCCGAGCGGATTGAGTTGTCGTTAGTAAAAGGGCCGTTCAAGCAGCTTAAAGGGCGTTGGTTATTTATCCCGATGGGGGAAAACGCCTGCAAAGTCAGCTTGGAAATGGAATTTGTATTTGCCAATCGCTTGCTTAGCATGGCGTTTGGAAAATTATTTCAGCAAATTGCGGGGCAGCTTGTCGATGCCTTCACGAAGCGTGCTGACGAGCGCTATGGCCGTTGATACGTTCGCGGTAGAGGTTGCCTTCGCCTTGCCGCGCAAACAGCGTCTAGTGGCCTTACAGGTGCAGCAAGGCACAACCGCACGGCAAGCGGTAATGATGGCAGATCTACCAAGCCTGTTTCCCGAGATCCCCAGCGATACCTTTGAACAGGCACCGCTGGGAATTTTTGGCAAAGCGCTGCGCCAGCCTGAACAAGAAGCGCTGCGTCCAGGCGACCGCGTTGAGGTGTATCGTCCATTAGAGATAGACCCCAAAGCTGCCCGCCTGGAGCGGGCAAAGCGTCAAGCCAGAGGCGGGTAACTTATTCGGGAGGCATCACTGGCTATGGCGCTGTGGCATTTTCTGACGTAGGTACTCGCTGACTAGGTGCGTTGATGCCGGTGATTGGATCTGCTGTTTCTGTTGCAGGGCCTGCGCCGGTGTCCGTGCTGATCGGCAGATCGCTAGAGAAATCACCTTGCTGTTCAACGTTCACCAAACGTCCCATGTTATCGAACGTGAGGGTTACACGCCGCTGCTCAACATCCGCGTACGCTTTATCAATACGATAAACGTAATCCCATTCTCGCGTGTCAAACGGGGCTTCCAGCAACGGGCGACCCATCACATAAGTGACTTGTTCTCGGGTCATTCCTGGCTGTAATTGGCTGACCATTTCTTCGGTCACCAAGTTGCCCTGAGGGATGTCGCGCTTGTAAACGCCAACGTAGCTGCAGCCGCTAACAACGGTTAGGGCAACGGAAAGAGTAATGATGCGAGTCAATTTTTGCATTTGAGCCTATTCTTCACTATCGTGGTTTCGGTCGATCATACCCGACCTAACCTGTTACTGCGAAGAGCAACCATGGCCGATCAGAACCATGAACTGCGCAAAGCCGGGCTGAAAGTAACCCTGCCGCGCGTCAAGATCCTGCAGATTCTCGAAAATGCTTCGGGTCAACACCACCTTAGCGCAGAAGAAGTGTACAAAACACTGATTGATGCGGGCGAGGATGTTGGCTTGGCTACCGTGTACCGCGTGCTGACTCAGTTTGAATCAGCAGGCTTGGTGATCCGTCATAATTTTGATGGTGGCCACGCGGTGTTCGAGATGACTCAAGAAGACCACCACGACCATATGGTGTGTTTAGAAAGTGGTGAAATCATTGAGTTTGTCGATGAAATCATCGAGCGACGTCAGCAAGAGATCGCCGAAGAGCACGGCTATGAACTTGTGGACCATGCCCTGGTGCTTTACGTACGCCCCCGTGGGTCGGACGTAACCCGACAGGACAGCGGCCCCACAAATAAAAAATAGTCGCGCTAAATAAAACGCCCCTAGGGTGCGAGTGATGACTCATTCGCGCCCTAGGGGCGTTTTTTATAGTGTGTGGCGTTTGCTAGCGCGTTGTCGATTGAAAAAAGCGCTTAGTGCGGTGGCCGTTGGCTCGCGTGCAGCATTTCGCGGGCGTGGGCGAGTGTTTGGTCAGATAGCGTTACACCGCCCAACATGCGGGCGAGTTCGCTGATACGCCCCTGTTCGTCCAGCAGGGCCATATGGGTCAGCGTGCTATCTCGTTTGGCGCGTTTTTCAATATGCAGGTGCTGATGCGCCTGAGCGGCGACCTGAGGCAGGTGGGTGACAGTCATTACTTGACCGTTTTCGCCGAGCTTGCGCAGCAGTTGACCGACAATTTCGGCCGTCGCTCCCGAGATACCCACGTCCACTTCATCGAAGACCAAGCTGGGAATGGTGGAGTGGGAAGCGGCCACCACTTGAATGGCAAGGCTGATGCGCGATAATTCACCGCCCGAAGCCACTTTGGTTAGCGGCCTAGCGGGCTGGCCTGGGTTCGCGCTAATCAGGAATTGGACGTGGTCCAGGCCTTCCGGCGTAGGCGTTTCACGCGGGGTAACGTCCACGTCAAAGCGTGCTTTACCCATCGCCAAGAACCCTAGTTGTTGTTGCACTTCTTTGCCCAAGTGAACGGCGGTTTTTTGTCGCGCCTCGCTTAGTTGTTTGGCATCGCTGCGATAGCGCTCGCGGTATTCAGACACTTGGTTGCTTAACGACTCCAGGTCGTCGTCGCTGGCTTCTAGCAGTTCGACTTCCTGGCTGAGTCGGGCATGCAGTGCGCAAATCTCTTCCGGGGCAACGTGGTGTTTACGGGCAATACGGTGGACATCGCCAAGCCGTTCTTCTACCCAGGCTAGGCGCTCTGGGTCTAGTTCAGTTGTACTGGCAAGACGATTTAGCTCGCTGGAAGCTTCCTCTACTTGAATGCGCGCATCGCTAAGCATAGCCAAGGTATTGGCCAGTGTGCCTTTGTCACTGCCGGGTAACGCGCTTAAATGGGCATAGGCTTGATTTAACAGCGACAGAGCGCCACCTTCATCGCTCGCGCAGCAGTCGGCGGCAAACTGGGTTTCACGCAGCGTCTCTTCCGCATGGGCGAGGGTATGCTGCTCCTCTTCTAGCGTTTGCAGCTCACCCTCTGCCAGTCCCAGTTGATCTAATTCTTCTACTTGGTAGCGCAACAGCTGCCGCTTTGCCTCAACTTCACTGCCTTCTTCGCTGAGTTTTTTTAATCGCCGCCGGGCGCTGCGCCACTCGCGGAAGGTTTCAGCTAGTTGCTGGCTACGCTCACGTAGCCCGGCATAATCATCTAGCAGGGCGAGGTGGGTTTCTTCACGCATAAGCGCCTGATGAGCATGCTGTCCATGGATTTGAATCAGCTGCTCGCCCAGCGATTTTAGGTCGGCGATGGTGGCGGGGTGGCCATTGATCCACGCTTTGGAGCGACCGCTGGCGGTAACCACACGGCGCAGCAAGCACTCTTCAGCAGGCAGCTCGCGAGCAGTCAACCACTCTGTGGCAGCGGGTAGGTGTTGAATATCAAAACGCGCGGAAAGGTCGGTGCGCTCACGTCCATGGCGCACGCTGCCAGCGTCGGCACGCTCGCCCAAACATAGGCCAAGGGCGCCGAGTAAAATCGATTTGCCTGCCCCAGTTTCCCCGGTAATCGCCGTCATACCACGGGTTAGGTCGAGTTCAAGGCGGTCAACAATAGCGTAATCTTGGATTGCTAGCTGCGTGAGCATAAGGCCTCCTGAGGCGGTGCGGCACAGAAGCTGGATACTTATCCAATAATTGTTGTTTTATACAGTAGTCTATAACTCACTTCAATGCCCCTCTTGAGATGGCTTTTATGGCCCCCATATAGCGTCCATACGTGGTTAATACTCGTTACTTAACCGAGGTGGCCGTTAATGCCACCGCTGCATACTTTTCAGGAGCTAGGCATGGCAAAAGAACCGCAAACCCCATTAGATGATGAGCTGGCCCGCCAAGAGCAAGAGGCGGAAGTCACCGAGCAAGCGGCTGAAGAGCGCCTGGTCGAGGGTGAGCTGGAAGGGTTAATCGAGGACGACGCTGCGTTAGAGGACGGCGTGGGAAACCCGGAAGCCGATATGCTAGCCGCTCAGGTGGAAGAGCTTGAGCAGAGCTTGGCGGAAGCTAAAGACCAAGCGCTACGTGCCGCTGCTGAAGCTCAAAACGTGCGTCGCCGAGCTGAGCAAGAGGCTGAAAAAGCACGCAAGTTTGCTTTAGAAAAATTTGTTAAAGAGCTGTTGCCCGTTGTTGATAGCCTGGAAAAAGCCCTAGAGAGCATGGAAGACGGAGCCTCTGACGTACATCGTGAGGGCGTTTCCATGACCCTCAAAATGCAGTTAGGCGTATTGAATAAATTTGGCGTGGAAAGCGTTGAACCCCAGGGTGAACCCTTCGACCCCCAAGTTCACGAAGCGATGGCGATGGTGCCGAATCCCGAGCTTGAACCCAATACCGTCATGGATGTGATGCAGAAGGGTTATTTGCTTAACGGCCGCCTAGTTCGCCCCGCGATGGTGGTGGTTAGCCAAAAAGCCAATTAAGCATTGGCTGACGCAAAGCAAAAAAAGCCCCTTGAAATGCTGCAAGCGGCCCCCAAATAAAGGGCAACCCGCGGGAAAACCCGCAAACGCTTTAAATTTCAAAAAGCAGATTTTTGACATCAGCTTTCAAACATCAGTTTTGTAACAACCGAATTCGAGGTTTTTGCTATGGGACGCATTATTGGTATCGACCTGGGCACCACCAACTCTTGTGTGGCAGTGCTCGATGGTGACAGCGCTAAAGTCATTGAAAATGCCGAAGGCGGCCGCACTACGCCTTCCATTATTGCTTACACCGACGATGGTGAGACGCTGGTAGGCCAGGCGGCAAAACGTCAGGCCGTCACCAACCCTGAGAACACCCTTTACGCGATCAAGCGCCTGATTGGCCGTCGCTTCAAAGATGATGTCGTACAAAAAGACATCAAAATGGTGCCTTACAAAATCGCCGAAGCCGACAACGGTGATGCCTGGGTTGAAGTAAAAGGCAAAAAAATGGCGCCGCCGCAGGTAAGTGCGGAAGTGCTGAAGAAAATGAAGAAAACCGCCGAAGACTACCTCGGCGAAGCGGTAACTGAAGCGGTCATCACCGTACCGGCGTACTTTAACGACAGCCAGCGCCAGGCCACGAAAGATGCGGGCCGCATCGCCGGTCTTGATGTTAAACGCATCATTAACGAGCCGACCGCTGCTGCATTGGCCTACGGGATGGACAAATCCCGTGGTGATAAAACCATCGCGGTATATGACCTGGGTGGCGGTACTTTCGATATCTCTATTATCGAAGTGGCCGACGTTGACGGCGAAACTCAGTTTGAAGTGTTAGCCACCAACGGCGACACCTTCCTGGGCGGCGAAGACTTCGACTTGGCGCTGATCAACTACTTAGTTGACCAGTTCAAAGCGGACAGCGGTATGGATCTGTCTGGCGACAACCTCGCGATGCAGCGCCTGAAAGAAGCGGCTGAGAAGGCTAAAATTGAGCTTTCCAGTGCCCAGCAGACAGACGTTAACTTGCCGTACATCACCGCTGACAACACTGGCCCGAAACACCTTAACGTGAAGGTGACGCGTGCCAAGCTGGAGTCGTTGGTTGAAGATCTGGTACAGCGTTCGCTCGACCCGTGCAAAATGGCGCTGAAAGATGCTGGTTTGTCTGCATCTGAAATCGACGAAGTGATTCTGGTCGGTGGCCAGACGCGTATGCCGATGGTGCAGAAGAAAGCCGCTGATTTCTTCGGTAAAGAAGCGCGTAAAGACGTCAACCCAGATGAAGCGGTTGCTGTTGGTGCGGCGATTCAGGGCGGTGTTCTTGGCGGCGACGTAAAAGACGTACTGCTGCTCGACGTTACCCCGCTGACCCTGGGTATTGAAACCCTGGGTGGCGTAATGACGCCGCTGATCGACAAAAACACCACCATCCCCACGAAGAAGACGCAAACCTTCTCCACGGCGGATGACAACCAAACGGCAGTGACGATTCACGTCGTTCAGGGTGAGCGTAAGCAGGTCTCGCAGAATAAGTCGCTGGGTCGTTTTGATCTTGCCGACATTCCGCCAGCACCGCGTGGTGTGCCGCAGATTGAAGTGGCCTTCGACCTGGATGCCAACGGCATTCTAAACGTATCGGCCAAAGATAAGGCGACCAATAAAGAGCAGTCTATCGTCATTAAAGCGTCCAGCGGTCTCACGGATGAAGAGATCGAGCAAATGGTACGCGATGCGGAAGCTCACGCGGACGAAGACAAAAAGTTCGAAGCGCTGGTGCAGCTGCGTAACCAAGCAGATGGCATGATTCACGCCACTCGCAAAACCGTGCAGGAAGCCGGCGATAAAGCGACCGATGACGAGAAACAAGCCATCGAGACCGCGATCAGCGAGCTGGAAGAAGCAGTGAAGACTGACGATCAGGACAACATCCAGCAGAAGCTGGACGCGCTGGCCGAAGTGTCTGGTCAATTGGCGCAGAAAATGTACGCCGAGCAGGCGGAAGCTGCTCAGCAGGCGGACGGCGAAAGTGCTGAAAATGCCAGCACCAAGCCAGAGGATGACGTGGTTGACGCTGAGTACGAAGAAGTCAATGACGACAAAAAGAAACAGTAAATCACCTCTATCTGCTAAGGAATGCGGTAGCGCGGGAGACAACTCCCGCGTTGCTGTTTCCGAAGCAGACGCCTAATTAAGTGCGTAGCTAACCAGGAGGCGTAGGACCCATGTCCAAACGCGATTATTACGAAGTCCTGGGTGTCGAAAAAGGGGCTGATCAGAAAGAGATCAAAAAGGCCTACCGCCGCTTGGCGCAAAAATTCCACCCTGATCGAAACCCGGACGATAACACTGCAGCGGAAAAATTCCGTGAGGTGTCAGAAGCGTACGAAGTCTTAAGCGATGGCGAAAAGCGCGCGGCGTATGACCAGTTTGGTCACGCCGGTGTTGACGGCCAGGGCGGCGGCTTTGGCGGTGGTGGGTTCGGTGGTGGTGGCGCTGGCGACTTCAGCGACATCTTCGGTGATGTGTTTGGCGATATCTTTGGTGGCGGTGGTGGCCGTCGTCGTGGACCTAATGCCCCCGCGCGTGGCAGTGATCTGCGCTACAACTTAGAGCTGGATCTGGAAAACGCCGTTTCCGGCACAACCGTTGATATCCGCGTGCCACGCCATATCGAATGTGACCGCTGCGATGGTGAAGGTGCTGAGCCTGGCTCTAGCAAAGAAACCTGTCCCACGTGCCACGGCCACGGCCAAGTGCGTATGCAGCAAGGCTTCTTCGCGGTTCAGCAAACCTGCCCGACCTGTCACGGTAGTGGCCAGCACATTAAAGTGCCGTGCCACAAATGTAACGGTGAAGGCCGCGTACGGGAAACGCGCACACTGTCGGTGAAGATTCCGCCGGGAGTGGATACAGGTGATCGCATTCGCCTGAATGGTGAGGGTGAAAGTGGTGTTAACGGTGGCCCGCCCGGTGACCTGTATGTTCAGGTATCGATCAAGCCACACCACATCTTCCAGCGCGATGGCAAACACCTGCAGTGTGACGTGCCAATTAACTTTGTTGACGCTGCATTGGGTGGGGAGCTGGAAGTGCCCACGCTAGATGGCCGTGTGAAGCTGAAGATTCCACCGGAAACTCAAACCGGTAAGCTCTTCAGACTGCGCGGTAAAGGCGTGAAGCCGGTACGCGGCGGCGCACCTGGCGACCTGCTTTGCAAAGTGGTGCTGGAGACGCCGGTCAATCTCAATGACGAGCAGAAAGACCTGCTTCGTCAGTTGCAAGAGAGCTTTGACGGCAGCAATAGCCACAGCCATTCGCCGAAGAAAACTGGTTTCTTCGACAGTGTGAAGAAGTTTTTTGAAGAGATGAAGCCGTAACGGCGATTCACTTCACAGCACATCAGCGCCCCGGCACTTTCAAGTGTTGGGGCGTTTTTTTGTTAACTAGTTATTGCTAATTCATTGTGTTGCATAGTGTAAAATAGTGGGTCTGATGGGCTTATCGCTTAATCGCTAACCGATACCCTTTTAAAGCGTGGATTATTTGCACATAACTTATTAGCACATAAGGACGAGGGCAAATGCTAGCGGATGAAGAGTCTCGCCCTGGGTTGGGCATTGGGCTGCGAGTGCTTTCTGGCGTGCTGTTCACCGGCATGTTGGTGTGTATTAAAGCGGTGAGTGACGAGGTTCCGGTAGGGCAGTCGGTTTTTTTCCGCTCGCTATTTGCGCTGTTGCCGATTGTTGTGTTTTTGATGCTACGTCGCGAGTTTCCGCAGGGATTGGCGACGCGCCGTCCACTGGGGCACGCGTTGCGCTCGGGCCTTGGGGCAGCGGCAATGTTCGCATCGTTCGCGGCGGTGGCCTTGTTACCTGTCGCGGAAACTACGTTGTTAGCCCAGCTGACGCCCGTGTTTATGGCATTGGGTGGTGTCTTGCTGCTGGGGGAGCGCTTCTCGCTTTATCGGGCGGGCGCTATTGCGTTGGCGTTAGCTGGGGTGGCGGTGCTGGTACTGCCAGGGCTTGAGGCCAGTCGCGAGCAAGGGCAGCTGGCTGGCTATGCACTAGGCGCGCTGAGCGCGCTGTTAACCGCTGGAGCGCTGCTAACCGTACGGCGCATTTCACGTACCGAAACAGCCGGTTCCATTGCCTTCTACTTTATTCTGGTCTCTGCGCTAGCGGGGTTGGCAACACTGCCCTTGGGCTGGGCACCGCTTAAGGGTGACGTGGTGTGGTTGTTAGTGCTGTCTGGCTTGTTTGGCGGTTCGGCTCATATTGCGATGACGCTGGCGCTACGTTACGCCGAAGCGTCACGCCTAGCGCCTTTTGAATATATTGCGTTGGTGTGGCCTGTGTTAGCAGATTGGATGCTGTTTGGCCTGCCGGTTTCTAGCGGCTTTTTGCTGGCATTGCCGTTGCTACTTAGCGGGGTCGGGCTGGCCACACTAGAAGGCCGCCGGATTAAACGGCTTCTTCGACAATAAGCTGAGGGCGGCCCTTTGAGCATGGCTCAATACGCGCCGTCACTTTGTAAACTTGGCGCAGTAACTCAGGTGAGATTACCTCCTCGGTTGAACCGCAGGCGATTAAACGGCCGTTCTCTAACACCATGGCTGCATCAGTGAAGCGCAACGCATGCCCGAGGTCGTGAAGGGCAACCAGAATAAGCATGTTGCGCTCATCGGCAAGGCGCCGCAGTACGCTTAGCAGGTTGATTTGGCGGTTAAGGTCAAGCGCTGAGGTAGGCTCATCCAGCATTAAAATTTCAGGCTCTTGAACCAGCGCCTGGGCGGCACTCACCAATTGGCGCTGTCCGCCGCTCAGATCACCGATATCGCGTTCGCCAAGTGCGCTGATATTGAGCTCTTCAAGCGCTCGGTCGACCTGGGTAAGGTCTTCAGGCTGCACTTTTAGGCTGCGCCCTTGCATACGTGCCAGTAGCACTGATTCGTACACCGTTAGCACTGCTTTTGCCCCCGTATCTTGAGGCATATACGCCACTGGGCGTTCGGCACTGGTGCCACTGACAATCACCTCACCGTCCCCTTTTAGCAGGCCTAAAATACGGCGAAACAGGGTTGATTTACCTGCTGCGTTAGGGCCAAGCAGGGCGACAACCTGGCCGCCCTGAAAGCGCGGCGTTGTAATGTCCTGAATAATAGGACGGCGCCCGTAGCGAGCAGAAACGTGGTTAAGTTGTAGGGTTACCATGATGCCTTCTTATGGTTGAGTACCAAAAATAGGAAGAAGGGAATGCCCACGAGTGATGTGATAATGCCAATGGGAATAATGGTGCCTGGGATAATGATTTTGGAAATCACTGAGCCAACCGAAAGAATAAGCGCGCCGCATAAAGCAGAGCCGGGCAGGAAGAAGCGCTGATCCTCACCCAGCAGAATGCGCGCAATATGTGGCCCTACTAGGCCGATAAAACCAATAGTGCCGACAAAAGCGACGGCAATCGCTGCAAGCAGCGACACCAGCACTAAAACTTCTAAGCGTAGTGTGCGTGGGTTGACACCCATGCTTTCGGCCTTGGTATCCCCTAGGCGCATAGCGGTTAGTGCCCAGCCGTGGCGCGCCAGTAACGGCATAACGGCTGCCAGTACACCGAGTGCAATCCAAAACTTTGGCCAGGTTGCCTTGGTGAGACTGCCCATGGTCCAGAAGACAACAGCGGCGACAGCCTGTTGGCTGGCAAAAAACTGAATCAATGCCATTAATGAGTTAAAAATAAACACCATCGCAATGCCTAGCAGTACGATCGTTTCCACGGTGACGCCGCGCTTAAGGCTGAGTGCGTGAATTAAAAAAGCGGTCACCATTGCCATCAGGAACGCATTGATGGGGACAACATACTCAATGGCCGCAGGAATGATCGCAACGCCAAAAGCCAAGCCCAGGGCAGCGCCAAAGCTAGCGCCGGCCGAAATGCCTAACGTAAACGGGCTGGCTAGCGGGTTGCTTAGGATCGTTTGCATCTGAGCCCCGGCCACCGAGAGGCTGGCACCGACCACTAACGCCATCAGCGCCACGGGCATGCGAATTTCCCACAAAATGACACGTGCCTGCTGGCTAACAGACTCCGGGGTAAACAAAGCAGCAACGACTTCGCCAAGACTGTAGCGTGCAGGGCCGAGTGCAAGGTCAATACACAGGCTTAAGAACAGTGCTATGACCAGCGCCGCCAAGATCATTTGGCGACGAAATACCTGGGTGCGATAGAAGGCGCGCCCGTGGGACACGCTATTCATAGCAGTGCTGTCAGTCGCCATTTAAAGATATCCAATAACCGGGTGCATAATCGATAGGCAGAAAGCGATCGTGCAGCTCGCGCATTGTCGCTTCAGGGTCGAGATCGTCAAACAGTTCGGGGTGCAGCCATTTCGCCAATTGCTGAACAGCAACAAAATAGTAAGGACTGTTATAGAACTGATGCCAAATGGCGTGGAAATTTCCAGTGTCGACCGCTTCAATACCGGTCATGGCGGTGCGCTCGGTGAGTGCTTCGAGTTTCGCGCGAGCATGATCCATGTTTGCGCCTGGTCCTACTCCTACCCAAGCGCCTCCGGGAACGTAAGCATCCCAATTGCCGCCCGTGACAACGACGTGCTCGGGGTTAGCGGCAATAATTTGTTCAGGATTCAAATTGCCGAAGCTGTTAGGAATAATGCCTTCGGCAATGTTGTTGCCGCCAGCCAGGGTGACATACTCGCCAAAGTTACCAGGGCCAAAGCTCATGCAGCATTCATCTGAATACCCGCCTGCCCGGTCAATAAATACGCTCGGGCGCTCTGGGTTGGCGTCCTCAATAACATCAGTAACCCGCGCCATCTGCTCTTCAGCAAAGGCGATGAATTCCTCGGCAGCGGCTTCATCTCCCATCAGCTGGCCAATAATCCGCATCGAGGGAATGGTATGTGCGATGGGGTCTTCACGGAAATCCACATAGACAATAGGGATATCCAGCTCGGCTAACTTATCGTCATAGGCGGCGTCTTCAGTGGCCGCTTTCGCCTCAATATTCATCAGTATGACGTCAGGGTTAAGTGCCGCAGCTTGCTCAACATCAAAGGTGCCATCTTTGAAGCCACCAAAGGTGGGGATTGCCTCAATGTCGGGGAAACGTTCCAGATAGCGGGCGTAATTGTCGGGATCCGCCTGAGAAAAGTCTTCCCGCCAGCCAACCACATGGGTAAAAGGCGTTTCTGGTTCCAGCAGGCCAAGCAGATAAATTTGCCTTCCTTCGCCCAAGACAACCCGCTCGGCAGGCGCGTCTAAGGAGACTTGACGGCCTGCAACATCGGTGACGGTGATGCTATCAGCATTGGCAGCGGTGAACGTTAAGGCGGTTAGTGCGCTAAGTAGCGTCCTGAAAGCGTGGGAAGACATAACTATATTGATCACCAGTTGGTAAGTGAAACTAACCGAGGGTCGCCAGCGCGACTATTGAGAGGTAATGCCAAGAGGAAATTGATTATGCGTGTAATTCGTATTCACTGAGCTGGGCATTATTACGAAAACAGGCTTGTTTGTCGAGGTACGCTGCTAAGGAGGTGTCGTTGGAACGTGTTGTTGCAAGGCTTTATCATTCGCCGCTTGGCGCTTTTCGCTGTGGGCATTACGCTAGTAGGAGTTCACTCGCTATCTTTGGAGAAAACACCATGCCTTTATCCCGTGCCGAAATCGTAACGCCTTCTGGTGAGCGCTTGATAAACCGCTTATGCAAGCACTGGGCACATAAGCTTGAGATTGAGCAGAATGAGCAGGAAGCCAAAATCACATTTGCCAATGGCACCTGCCTGATGCATGTCGAGGCAGATCGCTTGATTGTGTCCCTCGAAACCTTGGAAGAGGAGCATCTGGATCAGTTGGAGGGGGTGGTGGAAAGCCATCTCATGCGCATGGCAAAAGACGAGCCGCTGGAAATTGTTTGGGAGAACTAACCCGTTCGAGGCAGCGTGCGCGCTGCCTTAAGCAAGCACCGCATCATTAACAGGGGTCTGTTATAATTTCGGCCACTTTTTTATCCTTGTTTTTCTTATACCAAGCTGGGTGCCGAACGGCGCACGCGCAGGAGTTCTCATGACCCGAATTGCCATTGTAGGCGTCGCTGGCCGTATGGGCCGCACGTTAGTAAATGCGGTAGAGCAGCAGGCAGATGCCTCACTTGCAGGCGGTATCGTTGAGCCAGGTAGTTCCTTGGCGGGGGCGGACATTGGTGAGCTGGCAGGTGTTGGTAAGCGCGGTGTGGTGGCCGTTGATTCTCTCGCTGCGATTGTGGACGACTTCGATGTTCTGATCGATTTCACTGCGCCGCAAGTCACCTTGGCAAATTTGGCATTCTGTGCTGAGCACGACAAACGCATTGTGATTGGCACCACCGGCATGAGCGATGACGAGCTGGCCGAACTGGATAGCTACCGCGATAAGGTTGCTATGGTGTTTGCGCCGAATATGAGTGTCGGCGTTAACCTGACCCTCAAGTTGCTTGAGACCGCTGCAAAAGCTCTCGGTGACGAAGGCTACGATATTGAAGTTATTGAAGCGCACCATCGTCATAAAGTGGATGCGCCTTCTGGCACGGCGATTAAGATGGGAGAAGTGGTCGCGGAGAGCATCGGCCGCACGTTAAAAGAGCACGGTGTTTATGAGCGGGTAGGTCAGTGCGGTCCGCGCACCGACAAAGAGATCGGTTTTGCCACCGTGCGCGCTGGCGACATTGTTGGCGAGCACACGGTGATGTTTGCCACTGAAGGCGAGCGTATCGAAATTACTCATAAAGCCTCCAGCCGTATGACCTTTGCTAAAGGCGCGGTTCGCGCTGCTCGCTGGGTCGCTGATAAAGCACATGGTCGTTACGATATGCAGGATGTATTAGGTTTAGAGTAATGTTTTAGTACAACAGGGCGCGTTTCGGTATGCACTCTGTTGGCTGCTGAACATGACTGTTTGGATGGCCTCCGAACCTGCTGGCAGGGTGAGGGGGCTTTGTTGCTTCTGGCCCCCTCCTGATTGCTTTTCTGCTTAATTTTGACGCCGGTGCTGTAGGCGTCCTCCGGCCCAGGTTTCGAAGATAGCGCGGTCGTCGCCTAGCATCATTAGAGTGAATAACTCCTCTGCCAAACTTTCGCATCGTGCCATACGGCGTGCCATTAGCGGTGAGGCGGACAGGTCGATAACGACGAAGTCGGCATCCATGCCTGGTGCGAAACGGCCGATACGGTCATCTAGCGATAGGGATACGGCATTGCCTCTGGTCAGGGCATGGAAACCTGACCAGGCCGTCAGTGGCTGGCCGAGCAGTTGCCCTACTTGATAGCCCGCCTTGAGAGTCGCCAACCCGGAAAGATCGGTGCCAGCGCCAATATCGCTGGCCAGGGTGAGATTTAACCCATTTTCATGAGCGGCGTGGCGGTCGAACAAGCCGCTACCAAGGAAGAGGTTAGAGCTGGGGCAAAAAGCGATATTGGCACTGCGATCAGCAAGCCGCTTGCGCATACCATTGTCCAGGTGAATGCCATGGGCAAAGGTGCTGCGTGGTCCAACCAAACCAGACTGCTCGTAAACCTCAAGATAGTCACGGCTTTCTGGAAACAGCTCGGCTACCCAGTCCAGCTCGCCGAGGTTTTCCGATAAGTGAGTCTGTAGCCAGAGGCTTTCATCGTTGCGCAGCAGGCCGCCAGCGGCATCAAGCTGGGTGCGCGTGGAAGTGGGAGCAAAGCGCGGCGTAACGCTATAGCCAAGGCGATCGGTGCCATGCCAGTCGCTGATTAAGCGCTCGGTATCACGAATGCCGCCGAGGGTCTTATCAGTCAGTGCTTCAGGGGCGTGGCGATCCATGAGTACCTTGCCCGCAAGCATACATAGGCCGCGGCGTTGGGCAGCACTGAAGAAGGCATCTACCGAATTGGGATGGCTTGAGCAGAACACTTGGGCGGTGGTGGTCCCGACTCGCATCAGCTCTTTGAGAAAAGCGTCGGCCATGTTGTCGGCATGCGCGCGCTGGGCGAAACGGCACTCTTCAGGAAAGGTGTAGTCATTCAACCAGTCCAGCAGTTGGCGGCCATAAGAGGCCATGATATCGAGCTGAACATAGTGGACATGACTGTCAATAAAGCCTGGCATGACCAGCTTGTCACGCTGGTCGATGACGCTGATATCGGCGGGTAACTGAGGGGCCAGAGTGCGATAGTCGCCGACGCCCTGAATGCGACCGTCGGCCCACCATAGAGCACCGTCTTGGTGGTAGACAACGCTACCCTCTCGGGGCGTGTCACCATCGCCGGGGTCGGCATCGAAACTCAAGACCCGTGCACGTATTAACCAGGCTTGCCCCTGCTCTTGTTTCAGGCATGGTCCTTGCTCTTCATTCATAATGTTGCTCCTGAAGATAGTTAGAGAGGGAAGGCTTAATGGCCATTGCTGTGCCGTTTGTCAGCGTCAGGGGCAAGTTTGGCGCGTGCGGCTTCGGCTGCCGCCATGACTCGCTCCGGTGTGGCTGGGGTGTCCAGAGGTATCGCCTGAGTGTATCCGTTTAGGCTGGCCAAGCCGTCACGCAGAGCCGCCCATACCGACATACCAAGCATGAAAGGGGGTTCACCCACGGCCTTGGAACGATAGATGCTGGCCATGGAGTTGGGGTGGCCTTCCATTAAGGAGGTATTGAAAGTGGCGGGTAGGTCGCCGTAAGTGGGAATCTTGTAGGTCGCGGGGCCATTGGAAATCAGTTGGCCTTTATTATTCCATTTCAGCTCTTCACTGGTTAACCAGCCCATCCCCTGAATAAAACCACCTTCGACCTGGCCGATATCGATAGCCGGATTCAGTGAGTCACCCACGTCGTGGAGAATATCGACACGATCTACTAGGTACTCGCCGCTCAAGGTATCGATTGAAACTTCGGCCACCGCCGCACCAAAGGCATAGTAGTAAAAAGGGCGTCCATTGCCGGTGGCGCGGTCATAATGGATCAATGGGGTAGCGTAAAAGCCTTTTTCCGAAAGTGAGATGCGCGATAGATAAGCGGCTTGAACCAGCTCTCCCCAAGCGATGCGGCGTTCACTTTCGCCAAAGCCGGCTATTAAATAACCCTCTTTGATGTGGATGGTTTCTCGATCGAGATGGTAGTGCTCGGCGGCAAAGTCATAAAGTCGTGTTTTTAGTTTGAGTGCCGCATCGCGCGCCGCCTGGCCATTGAGATCGGCACCGCTGGAGGCGGCGGTGGGAGAGGTGTTGGGCACCTTGTCGGTACGCGTGGCGGTGATGCGCACGCTATCAAGATCCAATCCCAGCTCACGCGCAACTACTTGGCAAATCTTGGTGTGCAGCCCCTGACCCATCTCGGTGCCGCCATGGTTGATCATGACGCTGCCGTCGGTATAGACGTGAAGAAGCGCGCCCGCTTGGTTGAGGTGCTGGGCGGTGAAGGAAATGCCGAATTTTACCGGGGTCAACGCTAAGCCTTTACGAATGACGGGGCTCTTGGCGTTGAACTCTCGGATCGCTCGGCGCCGCTGCCAGTAGTCGCTAGAGGTTTCGAGTTGCTCAACCAGCTCATGCAGTAGAACGGTCTGATCTACCGTCTGGCCGTAATGCGTCGTGTTGCGGCCGTCGCGGTAAAAGTTGCGCTTGCGTATCGTCAGCGGATCTTCGCCCAGACGGCGAGCGATATCCTCCATTGCCGCCTCAATAACCATCATACCTTGGGGGCCGCCGAAGCCGCGGAAAGCTGTGTTAGAGGCCGTATGGGTGCGCGCTCGATATCCTGTAACGCGGACGTCACCCAGCGAATAGGCGTTATCCGAGTGGAACATGGCGCGATCAACAATGGCGTCGGAAAGGTCGGGTGAATAGCCACAGTCGCCGATTACATTGATATCGCCACCCAGAATCACGCCCTGAGCATCGACGCCAAGACGGTAGTCGTTATGAAAAGGGTGGCGCTTTCCGGTGACGCGCATGTCATCGACCCGCGGTAAGCGGAAGCGGCAGCTGCGCCCGGTTCGTCTAGCGATTAGGGCGGCTAGGCAAGCCCAGGGAGAAGCCTGTGTTTCCTTGCCGCCGAATCCGCCCCCCATGCGGCGAGTCTCGACGGTAACGGCATGGAAGGGAATGCCGAGCACCTCGGCAACCAGTTTCTGCGTCTCGCTAGGATGCTGGTTGGAGGTATGAATCATAACGCCTTCGTCTTCGCTGGGATGAGCGACGCAGGCTTGCCCTTCCAAGTAGAAGTGTTCCTGGCCACCGACAAACTGTTTGCCAGCAACGACAATGGCAGCGTCGGCAAAGGCTTTTTCCCAGTCTCCACTGATCTGTTGATGAGTAGGGCGTACCAGATCGCCCGCGTTGGCGGCAGCAACGGGGTCGAGGCTTGCAGGGCGCTCCTCGATCTCGATAATTGCCTTTTCGACTGCTTGACGAGCCGCACGGTGGCTGTCGGCCGCCACGGCAAATAGCACCTGGCCCGCGTAGAGCACTTCGCCGTCGGCCATGATGGGATCCCCTGGGAAAACGGGGCCAATATCGGTATGGCCTGGCACGTCTGCCACGCTAATAACATCGACCACACCAGGAGCAGACCTTACCGCTTCCAGATCCATGCGGGTAATGCGCCCGTGGGCGACAGATGACAGGCCTGCGGCTAGGTGGAGGGCATTGGCCGGAAGGGCTAGGTCATCAATATAAGCCGCGCGCCCGGTGACATGCTTGATGGCACTCTCGTGATTGGCCGAGGTGCCAGAAAAAAAACGGCCGGTATGTTGTGCTGGCTGAAATGCTTTCTGCTCAGGCTGTGGTGCTGGCAGATCAGTGAGCGTACGCATGGAGCATCACCTCCTGAGTGTGTGGTTGGGCGTGGGTAGACGATTCGATGACCAGACGCAGGCGTTCAAGTAGCGCGCTCGCTGAGCGCGTGCGGTAGTCGGCACTGCCACGAACATCGCTCATCGGTGAAAAGTCATTCGCGAGTGCTTGGCGTGCAGCCTCAAAGACGCTTGGTGAGGGGGGATTTCCTTCGAGAGCCGCTTCGGCCCCACGGGCTCGGGCAGGTATGCCGGCCATGCCACCGAAGGCCAGGCGTACATCGCGTAGACACCCATCCTCCAGATGCCAGGCAAAGGCACTCAGCACGGCAGAAATATCATCTTCGCGCCGCTTCGAGAGTTTCCATACTTTCAACTGATGGCCTGCTTGTGGGGCCGGGATGAAAACCGCGCTTAACACCTCATTGTCAGCCAAGTCGGTTTTTTTGTAGTCGATGAAGAAGTTGCTGGCGGCAATCTCGCGGGAGCCGTTAGGGCCTGCAAGACGAAGCTGTGCATCAAGAGCCAGCAGCACCGGCGGGGTATCGCCGATGGGGGATGCATTAGCAACGTTGCCGCCCAAGGTGCCGCGGTTGCGTACTTGTGCCGAGCCTAGGCGGTGTAGAAGATGGGCAAAGGTTGGATATTCACTCTCGAGTAGGGGCTCCAGGCGTGCATAGGTGACGGCTGCTCCGATCCACCAGCCGGGACGCCCGCTCGCATCCTGACCTTGTTCAATTTGCTGAAGCTCACTTACGCGGGTGGTGTCGATAAGCCGTGGTAAGTCCTTCAGTTGTTGGGTGACTTCAAGCCAAAGGTCAGTGGCACCCGCAACCAAGCGTGCTTCTGGATGGGCTGCGCGTAGGCGCACTAGGTCATTCAGCTGGCGAGGCTGATGGAAACGGCTGCTGGTTTCGTCCAGGTTGGCCACGTGCTGATTATCTTGCGCATCATTCAGTGTTGCATCTAACCATTCAGGGCGATGACCATCGATACTGTTCATTGCTAATGCCGCATCACGAATGGGGCGATAGCCAGTGCAGCGACACAGGTTGCCGCCAAGTGCGGCTTCAAGGCGCTCAGGGCTAAAGGGAGTGGCGAGCGGGTTAGTGTGCTGTTCTTCGTGCAGTGTGAACAATGACATCACAATGCCCGGCGTGCAGAAGCCGCATTGGCTACCATGGCATTCGACCATGGCTGCCTGGGCGGGATGCAGGTATTGCTGGTCGTCAGCGAGACCTTCGACGGTGACTAAGTGGCGGCCTTGGAGCTGATGAGCGGGCATGATGCAGGCGTTGGCGCTGTGGTAGCGTAGCTCGCCATTGGCATCGGGTGCCCCGATGGCTACCGTGCAAGCGCCGCAATCACCAGACGCGCAACCTTCCTTGGTGCCGGTCAGGTGTAGTTGTTCTCTTAGCAGTTCCAGAACGCTAAGGTGAACATCCGCTGTAACGCGATGCGGTTGCCCATTGAGGTGAAATGTAATCATAGTTCTACCCGTTATGTTGTTATTGGTTGCTTAATTGCTGTCCGATCGGTCAGGTGGTGCGTGAGAAACGGGGTATTTCTTGATGACTCAGCATGAGAAGAGTCGTCTATTGTGCTGTCAGTAGCATCACCACCGCTAACAGGGCGGAGACCCACATCGCAGGCTTAATCTCATCCAGCTTGCCGGTGGCCAGCCGGATGAGTACAAAGCTGATAAAACCAAAGGCGATACCCAGGGTGATGGAGTACGTCAGCGGCATTAAAATGATGGCTAGAAATGCGGGGAAGGCTTCCTCGAGACGGCTCCAGTCAATCTTTCCAATCGGTGCCATCATGAACAGCCCCACCAAGACAAGAGCTGGGGCTGTCGCGATGCTGGGAACTAGGGACAGCAACGGTGAGAGAAACAAGAAAGGCAGGAACAATACGCCAATAACGACGGCCGTGAGTCCTGTGCGGCCGCCCTGGGCAACGCCAGCACCGGATTCGATAAAGGTTTGTGCCGCGCTGGTGCCGAGAGGGGCCGCGATCATCGATGCGAAAGCATCCACCGTCATGGAACGCTTAAGGTTGCGTGGATTGCCGTTGGCATCCTTGAGATCCGCTGACTCGGATAGCGCCATAAAGCAAGACAGTGAGTCGAAGAAGTTAGTAAACAGCATCACGAAAATGAACGGCAGGTAAGCCACCTTGAGGGCGCCTAGAATATCGACCTTCATTACCGCCGAGAAATCCGGCCATGCGGCTAGGCCTTGCCAAGCCACCAATACGTCGTCACTCCACAGCCGCCCCATAGGGATTGCCAACAGAGTGGTTAGGGCGATGCCTAAGATCAGAGCGCCATTGAAGCCGCGAATGACCAGTATCGCGGTAGCCATTAGGCCAATAAAGAAGGTTATTAGGCTTGCGTTTAAATCGCCCAGGCTAATCAGGGTCGCTGGGTTGGCTACGATGAACCCGGCATTCTTGAGCCCAATAAAGGTGATGAATAGGCCTATCCCACAGGTGATGGCATAGCGCAATGAGGCTGGAATGGCCTCGATGATGGCTTCGCGAACGTTAAACAGCGCCAAAATAGCGAACAGTACTCCTGACCAGAATACGCAGCCTAGAGCAACTTCCCACGATAACCCTGCGCCAAGCACCAGGGTGTAGGTGAAAAGCGCATTCATGCCCATTCCAGGAGCAACTAAAATTGGATTGCGGGCATACAAGCCCATGGCCAAGCTACTAAAAAAGCTGATGACCACGGTGGCGGAGAGTGCTGCAGAAAAGGGAATACCCGCATCAGATAAGATGGCTGGGTTGACCACGATGATATACATCCCGGCTAGAAACGTCGCGATGCCTGCAAGCACTTCGGTCTTCACCGAGGAGCCGCGGCGGCTGACATTGAAGTAATTATCCAGGGTGCTCGTTGCTTGCACGGGAGGAGAGCCGGAATACGGCGTAGGGCTTTGTGGCATGACGATATTCTCTTTGTATTTGTTGGGTGAGCTATCGAAAAAAACGTGTTTGACCATTTGGTCAACTCGGACAAGCGTAGACAAAAAAACATCAAGAAGGCAACCAAATATATTAATTACGTACACAAAAAATTTTGGGGCGACTTCCATCCTCCTCATTTATCAATGACCTGAAGGTCGTGGCATATTGATTGCAGGGGTAAAATGGAGCATATAAAGTTGCTGGTAGTTTTAGGGCTAGCCTAAGGTCGATAAATCCTGTAACATTCCAAAAATTTTGGCCCAGTGGCTGCAAAAAGCAGCAAAATATCTGCAGCGAACGAATCGCTGTAGGGTAAGCACCGCGCTTGTTGCACTGGCCTCAGGTTAGAGAAAACAGTCAGCTAAATGCTGCGCCATGGCCATTCGCCACGGAAGAGAACAACAAGCGGGATGAAACCGATTTTTTTACTATCGGCTTCGTCCCGCTTTTTTACGACCCGACGTTTGCACGCAAACGCCGACAAACCGGATCGCCGAGCCTGCGCCCACAGGCTCCCACCAGCATGGGAGAACTTGTCTTGAATAACCCCGCATTGAGCAAACCCGCGATATTGGCCCTGGAAGATGGCAGTGTGTTTCATGGCATTGCCATTGGCGCGGATGGCGTCACAAGCGGTGAGGTGGTGTTCAATACAGCCATGACCGGCTACCAGGAAATCCTCACTGACCCTTCTTACACCCGCCAAATCGTCACGCTGACCTATCCTCATATCGGCAATACCGGCATTAATTCGGAAGATGTGGAATCTGCATCGATTGCCACAGCGGGCCTGGTGATTCGTGATTTACCCCTGCTGGCCAGCAGTTTCCGTTCAGAGCAAAGCCTCTCTGACTATCTAAAAAGCCAAAATGTGCTGGGCATTGCGGATATCGATACTCGCCGTTTAACGCGCATTCTGCGTGATAAAGGCGCGCAAAACGGTGCGATTCTGGCGGGTGCAGAAGCAGAGGGCGATGATGCGGTAGAGCGGGCGCTGGCGGCAGCGAAGGCATTTCCCGGGTTGAAGGGCATGGATCTGGCCAAGGAAGTCTCGTGCAAAGAGGCTTACGAATGGACCCAAGGCGAGTGGACGCTGGGCGAGGGCTATGCTGATGCTTCCCAAGGTGAGCGTCCTTACCACGTGGTGGCGTATGACTTCGGGGTGAAATTTAACATCCTACGTATGCTGGCCGAGCGCGGCTGCCGGTTGACGGTCGTACCGGCACAAACGCCTGCGGCTGACGTGTTGGCGATGAATCCGGATGGGATCTTTTTGGCTAACGGCCCCGGTGACCCCGAGCCCTGTGATTACGCCATCAAGGCAATTCAGGATGTATTGGAAACCAATACGCCGGTATTTGGCATTTGCCTTGGTCACCAGTTGCTGGCGCTGGCCTCGGGTGCCAAAACCATCAAGATGGGCCACGGCCACCACGGTGCTAACCATCCGGTGCAGGATTTAGACACCGGCACGGTAATGATTACCAGCCAAAACCACGGCTTTGCTGCCGATGAAGCGACCCTTCCAGCCAACGTGCGTGCCACGCACCGTTCGCTGTTCGATGGCACGCTGCAAGGGATCGAGCGCACTGACCGCCCGGCGTTTAGCTTCCAAGGTCACCCGGAAGCTAGCCCTGGCCCGCGTGATGTGGCGCCGCTGTTTGATCGCTTTATTACCATGATGCAGGCGCGTCGCTAACGCTGCCCTTGATCGCCGCCATGTAACGCCGTTTTTTTGTCGCTCATCGTCACCTATTTTGCGGGAACCGTTATGCCTAAGCGTACCGATATCAACAGCATTCTTATCATTGGCGCTGGCCCGATTGTCATCGGCCAGGCCTGCGAATTTGACTACTCTGGCGCCCAGGCGTGTAAAGCGCTGCGTGAAGAGGGGTTCCGGGTTATTTTGGTTAACTCCAACCCGGCCACCATCATGACCGACCCGGCCATGGCCGATGCCACCTACATCGAGCCGATTACCTGGCAAGCGGTTGAAAAAATTATTGAGGCCGAGCGCCCGGACGCGATTCTACCCACGATGGGTGGTCAGACAGCGCTCAACTGCGCGCTTGACCTGGAAAAGCATGGCGTACTGGAAAAGTACAGCGTCGAGATGATTGGTGCCAATGCCGATGCGATTAACATGGCTGAAGATCGCGATCTGTTCGATCAAGCCATGAAGCGCATTGGTTTGGAGTGCCCGAAAGCCAAGGTGGCGCACACCATGGATGAGGCCTGGGAAATTCAGGCTGAATTAGGCTTTCCGACCATTATTCGTCCTTCTTACACCATGGGCGGCTCCGGCGGCGGCGTGGCGTATAACAAAGAAGAGTTCGAAGAGATCTGTACCCGCGGTTTCGAGCTTTCCAATAACCACGAGCTGCTGATCGACGAATCGCTGCTGGGGTGGAAAGAGTACGAGATGGAAGTGGTGCGGGATAAGAATGACAACTGCATCATTGTCTGTGCGATTGAAAACTTCGATCCGATGGGTGTTCACACCGGTGACTCGATTACCGTCGCGCCAGCGCAAACGCTGACCGACAAAGAGTATCAGATCATGCGTGATGCCAGCCTCGCGGTACTGCGCGAGATTGGTGTGGAAACCGGCGGCTCCAACGTACAGTTTGGTATGGACCCGAAAACCGGCCGCCTGGTGGTTATCGAGATGAACCCGCGGGTATCGCGCTCGTCGGCGCTGGCATCTAAGGCTACTGGTTTCCCGATTGCCAAAATCGCCGCGAAACTGGCGGTGGGTTACACCTTGGATGAGCTGCAAAACGATATTACCGGTGGCCGCACGCCCGCGTCGTTTGAGCCATCAATCGACTATGTCGTCACTAAGATTCCGCGCTTTACCTTCGAGAAATTCCCTCAGGCAAACGACCGCCTGACCACCCAGATGAAGTCGGTGGGCGAGGTGATGGCGATTGGCCGTACGTTCCAAGAGTCGCTGCAGAAAGCGCTGCGCGGCCTGGAAACCGGTAACGATGGTCTTGATCCGATCATCACCGATTTCACGCCAGACAATATGGCGATCATTCAGGGCGAGCTGCAGGCCGCCGGTGCCGAGCGTATTTTCTATGTGGCTGACGCCATGCGCTCTGGAATGAGTGTTGATGAGGTATTTGCGCTCACCAATATCGACCCTTGGTTCCTGGTGCAGTTGGAAGACCTGGTGTTGACTGAAAATGCCGTCGCCAAGCGCGCTCTGGCCGATTTCTCTGCTCGCGAGCTTTACCAGCTTAAGCGCAAAGGCTTTGGTGACGCGCGTTTGGCCAAGCTGCTGGGCGTGTCTGAAAAAGAGTTCCGCAAAACGCGCCAAGCAGCGGGCATTCGTCCGGTTTATAAACGTGTCGATACCTGTGCGGCGGAATTTGCCTCAGACACCGCTTACATGTACTCCACCTATGAAGAGGAGTGCGAAGCGGACGTCTCTGATCGTCAGAAAATTATGGTATTGGGTGGTGGCCCGAACCGTATCGGTCAAGGTATCGAGTTCGATTACTGCTGTGTTCATGCCGCCTTTGCCATGCGCGATGATGGCTATGAAACCATCATGGTCAACTGCAACCCGGAAACCGTTTCTACCGACTACGACACCTCTGATCGTCTCTACTTCGAGCCGGTGACGCTGGAAGATGTGTTGGAAATTGCCGACAAAGAGAAGCCGGTTGGCGTGATTGTGCAGTTCGGTGGCCAAACGCCGCTGAAGCTTGCCCGTGAACTAGAGGCAGCAGGCGTGCCGATTATCGGTACCACGCCGGACGCCATTGACCGCGCTGAAGACCGCGAGCGCTTCCAGGTAATGATCGACAAGCTAGGCTTGAAGCAGCCGCCCAACGCCACTGCCCGTAGCTTTGAAGAGGCGTTTTCCAAGGCAGAGGCCATTGGCTACCCGCTGGTGGTGCGCCCTAGCTACGTGCTGGGTGGTCGGGCAATGGAGATCGTTTATGACGCCTCCGAGCTTGAAAACTACATGACCAATGCGGTGAAGGTGTCTAACGACTCTCCCGTTTTGCTTGACCACTTCTTGAGTGCCGCGATCGAAATTGATATCGACGCTGTGTCGGACGGTCAGCAGGTGGTGATCGGCGGCATTATGCAGCACGTTGAGCAAGCTGGCGTTCACTCTGGTGATTCCGCCTGTGCGTTGCCGCCTTACTCGCTGCCTGCCGATGTGCAGGATGAAATGCGCGAGCAGGTCAAGAAAATGGCCGTTGAGTTGGGCGTTAAAGGTCTGATGAACGTGCAGCTGGCGTGGCAGGGTGGCGAAATTTATGTCATCGAGGTTAATCCTCGTGCGTCGCGTACCGTACCGTTTGTGTCTAAGTGTATCGGCACTTCGTTGGCGCAAATTGCGGCGCGCTGCATGGCGGGTAATACACTGGCCGAGCAGGGCTTTGAGCGCGAAATTATCCCGCACTTCTATAGCGTGAAAGAGGCGGTCTTCCCGTTCAACAAGTTCCAGGGTGTTGACCCGATTCTGTCGCCCGAGATGAAGTCGACGGGTGAAGTAATGGGCTCTGGCGAGACCTTTGCAGAAGCGTTCTTTAAAGCGCAGTTGGGCGCTGGCGAAGCCATTCCAGCATTGGATGGTGACCGTAAAGCGTTCCTTTCGGTACGCGAGCCCGACAAGCAAGGGATTATCGAAGTGGCGCGTTCTCTGCTAACATTGGGCTTCACACTATGTGCAACGCGCGGTACAGCGGCAGCACTTGAAGCTGCTGGACTGGAAGTGGAGCACGTCAATAAAGTCTACGAAGGCCGTCCCCATATTGTCGATCTGTTGAAGAACGACGAAATCGCCTACATCGTGAACACGACTGAAGGTCGTCAGGCTATTAACGACTCTTCAATTATTCGCCGTACTGCTCTCGCGCGCAAGGTGCCCTATGCGACCACCTTGGCGGGCGCTAATGCTGTTTGCATGGCGCTTGAGTACGGTAGGGAGATTACGGTGCGGCGCCTTCAGGATCTGCATGCAGGAGCAAGTCAATGAACAAGGTCCCGATGACGGTAGCGGGAGAAAAAAGTCTTCGCGAAGAGCTTAATCACTTGAAGGGCGAAGCCCGCCCTCAAGTTATTGCTGCTATTGCTGAAGCGCGTGAACATGGCGATCTCAAGGAGAACGCCGAGTACCACGCCGCTCGCGAGCAGCAAGGATTTATTGAAGGCCGTATCCAGGAAATTGAAAGCAAGCTTTCAGGTGCGCAGGTCATCGACGTTACTAAGCTGCCCAAAACCGGCAAGGTGATCTTTGGGGTTACCGTGTCGTTGCTGAATCTGGATAGCGACGCCAGCGTTACCTACCGCATTGTTGGTGAAGACGAAGCCAATATTAAAGAGGGGCGCATTTCTGTGACCTCACCTATCGCCCGAGCAATGATTGGCAAAGAAGAAGGCGATGTGGTGGTGGTAAAAACACCTGGTGGCGATGTTGAGTACGAAATTGAGAGTGTTGAACATCTCTGATTTACCGCGGTGACGCGGGGCGGGCGTCTTGATGGCGCCTGCAGTCCAGGCACACTAAAAGGCCCGTGACGGTGACGTCGCGGGCCTTTTAGTATCATGCGTTCATGCGTTGTTTAACGAGTCACGTGTGGGTTAATGCCGTCCGTGGTGGTTTTCAAAACGCGTGATGTTGGAAAGCTTGGGGTTTACCTTTGGGTTGTGGCGATAGAGCAGCGCCATTTTGCCAATGGTTTGTACTAGCTCGGCGTTACTGTCGGCGACTAGCTCATTGAGCGCCGCGACGCGGTCTTCCCGCTCGGGAATAGCGAGCTTCACTTTGATGAGCTCGTGATCGTTGAGCGCGCGGCTGAGTTCTGCGAGCAAATTTTCGGAGACGCCGTTCTCAGAAACGGTGACCACTGGATTAAGGTGATGGCCAATGCTACGAAATGCTTTCTTTTGTGCCTGTGACAAGCTCATGGTATCTTGCGGTATCCCGGTTAGCGCTTAACGCTCCATCTTACGGTGAAATGCCGTTAAGTGAAAGCAATCGCGTGAATGCGCCCATCTCTTATTCCAGTGTTAGATTCCCACATGCAGCAAAAGCCCCCAAGCCGTAAACATTCAGTGAGCAAGACCAGCAACAACTGGAAGAAAGAACATTTCGACGATCAGTATGTGAAACAACGCTGGCAAGATGGCTATCGCTCCCGTGCAAGCTATAAACTGCTTGAGCTTGATGAAAAGGATAAGCTGTTTCGCCCAGGCATGACGGTAATTGATCTAGGCGCTGCCCCAGGGGGGTGGAGTCAAATTGCCGCAGAAAAGGTGGGGCCTGACGGTGTCGTGATAGCGTCAGACATATTAGAGATGGATGCCCTCGCCGGCGTTGACTTTATCCAGGGCGATTTTACTGAAGAGAGCGTGCTTAACGCGATTCTTGAACGTTTAGGAAATCGTCAGGTAGACCTTGTGATGTCCGATATGGCCCCCAATATGAGTGGTATGGCGGCTATTGATCAGCCACAGGCAATGTACCTTGTTGAACTCGCTTTGGAACTTGCGCGAGAAACGCTACCGCCTGGCGGGCGTTTTCTGGCTAAGGTATTTCAAGGCGAAGGATTTGATACCTATTTGAAAGAGCTCCGAAGTAGCTTTGATCGTGTTGTGACTCGCAAGCCGGATGCTTCGAGGGCGCGCTCGCGGGAAGTCTATTTTTTAGCGGAAGGATTTCGAGGCTAGCGAGACGTGGCCCTGTACTCGTCAGTGAGTGCGAGCGTGTAGATACTGGCGGGTAATAGCAAAGATTTATCACCACGATTGCCAGACAGGCAGGCGTAAATTGTGTCACATTATGCACATTGGACGAGCGTGACACAGATGGCCCAAAGCAAAATGTGCTTTGGCAATGGTTGAACGTTAAGCTCTAGTGTAAGGTCTGAGTATTGACGGTTAACTGACGGATTCTTGTAATGAGGGTAGCCCCTTGAACGATATGGCGAAGAACCTGATTCTGTGGTTGGTCATCGCGGCCGTTCTACTGACAGTGTTCAACAATTTCAGTACGGAAAGCGCACCGCAAACCACCAACTACTCTCAGTTTGTGCAGCAGGTGCAAAATCAGCAGGTACGTAGTGTCACGATTGATGGCTATACCATCATTGGTGAGCGTACGGACGGTTCTCAGTTCCAGACCATCCGCCCGTCGGCGGAAGATCCTAAGCTGATGGATGATCTGCTAAGCAATAACGTGACCGTTGTCGGTAAAGAGCCGGAACAACAAAGCATCTGGACGCGCTTGCTGATTGCGAGCTTCCCGATTCTGCTTATTCTGGCCATCTTTATGTTCTTTATGCGCCAAATGCAAGGTGGAGCCGGTGGCGGTAAAGGCGGTCCCATGAGCTTTGGTAAGTCGAAAGCCAAACTGCTTTCCCAAGATCAGATCAAGACCACATTTGCCGATGTTGCAGGCTGCGACGAGGCGAAAGAAGAAGTTGAAGAGCTTGTAGACTTCTTGCGTGATCCTACTAAATTCCAGCGTTTGGGTGGCACAATCCCGCGCGGTGTATTGATGGTAGGTCCGCCAGGAACAGGTAAAACGCTGCTGGCCAAGTCCATTGCGGGCGAAGCCAAAGTACCGTTTTTCTCTATCTCTGGTTCAGACTTTGTTGAAATGTTTGTGGGCGTTGGTGCTTCACGCGTTCGTGACATGTTTGAGCAAGCCAAGAAACAAGCGCCTTGCATTATCTTTATTGATGAAATCGATGCGGTTGGCCGTTCACGCGGTGCTGGCATGGGTGGCGGCAATGATGAGCGTGAGCAGACACTCAACCAGTTACTGGTAGAGATGGATGGCTTCGAAGCTAATGAAGGGGTCATCGTCATTGCGGCCACTAACCGCCCTGACGTGCTTGATCCTGCGCTGCTGCGTCCGGGGCGTTTCGACCGTCAAGTAACGGTTGGGCTGCCGGATATTCGTGGCCGTGAACACATTCTGGGCGTTCACCTGCGTAAAGTGCCGCTGGCGGATGATGTTAAGCCGCAGCTGATTGCGCGCGGTACGCCAGGCTTCTCTGGTGCGGATCTTGCGAACTTGGTCAACGAGGCAGCGCTGTTTGCCGCCCGTCGTAACAAGCGCTTGGTTGCCATGGAAGAGCTGGAGCTTGCTAAAGACAAGATCATGATGGGCGCTGAGCGCAAATCGATGGTTATGACCGATAAAGAGAAGCTCAACACGGCGTATCACGAATCAGGTCATGCCATTATTGGCCTTGTTGCGCCGGAGCATGATCCTGTTTACAAAGTGACGATCATCCCGCGTGGCCGTGCGCTAGGCGTCACCATGTTCTTGCCGGAAGAAGATCGTTACAGCCTGTCTCGCCAGCAAATTCTCAGTCAGATTTGCTCGCTGTTTGGTGGGCGTATTGCCGAAGAGATGACGCTGGGTGCTAACGGTGTGACAACGGGTGCTTCAAACGATATCAAGCGCGCCACCGAGCTGGCCCATAACATGGTCGCTAAATGGGGGCTATCGAATGAGATGGGCCCGATCATGTACGACGAGGATGAGTCCCACCAGTTCCTTGGTGGCCCTGGTCAGGGTGGCGGTAAGCTAAAATCTGGCGAAACGACGTCTCGTCTCGATAAAGAAGTGCGCAAGATTATCGACGAGTGTTACGAGCAGGCACGCCAGATTCTGGAAGATAATCGCGACAAGCTAGATGCGATGGCCGAAGCGCTGATGAAGTACGAAACCATCGATGCTGATCAGCTGAAAGATATTATGGAGGGGCGCGATCCGCGTCCGCCAGAAGGCTGGAACGATGGTGATTCATCTGGCGGCGGCACGCGTGTTGGTGACGAGAAGGCGGAGGAAAAGGCTGACGGTACGCCTTCTGATGCATCTGGCGACGATGGCGAAGAGGATGATGACCAGCCACGCCGTCGTCCTTCTGACCCGTTAGGCGGTCCCGCAGGTCCTTAACGTGTGCGAGTGTTAGAGATGTTAGCAAAGGCGCCCCATAACGGGGCGCCTTTTTGTTATGCTGTGAAGCCATTGCAAACACGTTTTTTCTTTTAGTAGGCCGCAGCATGAAACCGATAGTTGACTCTTCATCGCCTTCACGGGCAGCGGATAGCGCATATCACCTGCGCTGTGGGCGCCATTCATTAGATCTTTCGTTTCCACGGGTAATGGGTATTCTGAATGTTACGCCGGACTCCTTCTCTGATGGCGGGCAACACATTGGTCTAGATAGCGCGTTGCGCCACGCTGAACAAATGTTGGCGGAAGGGGCCGCGATGATTGACGTGGGCGGGGAGTCGACAAGGCCGGGGGCTAGCCCTGTATCAGAGCAGGAAGAGTTAGACCGTGTGGCGCCTGTGGTTGAAGCGTTAGTGCACGAGCTAGATGCGCTGGTGTCAGTCGATACCAGTAGCCCTGCTGTTATGCGAGAAGTAAGCGCGCTTGGCGCTGGTATGATTAACGATGTGCGAGCGCTAGAGCGCGAGGGTGCGCTGGGCGCTGCGGCAAGCACTGGCCTGCCTGTGTGTTTAATGCATCGCCAGGGTGAGCCCCAGGATATGCAGCAGTCGCCCTATTATGGTCAGCCAGTTGAGCGAGTGGTTGCCGACTATCTTGCTGAGCGGGTAGCGGCGTGTGAAGCCGCTGGAATTCGCCGTAGCCGTCTGTTGGTAGATCCTGGTTTTGGTTTTGGCAAAACCATTGAACATAACCTGCGCTTGCTGAAGTATATGGATGAACTTCAGGCGCTGGAGTTGCCGCTGTTAGTGGGGATGTCGCGGAAAAGCATGATTGGTAAAGTGTTGGGTCGCCCGGTGGAGGAGCGCTTGGCCGGAAGTCTTGCGCTAGCAGCCATGGCGGTTGAACGGGGCGCCAATATTTTGCGCGTGCATGATGTCGGGCCCACGGTAGATGCCGTGGATATGGCATGGGCGGTGCTTCAGGAAGGCTGCGAGCCGCCGTTAAATAAGGAGATGGCGCCATGACGCGACGTTATTTTGGTACCGATGGGATTCGCGGTACGGTTGGGCAAGCGCCTATTACTGCCGATTTTATGCTCAAGCTGGGGTGGGCGGTGGGTCAGGTATTGCGCCGTGAAAAAGGCCGCACGCGTGTGTTAATTGGTAAAGATACGCGCATCTCTGGCTATATGTTTGAGTCAGCCTTGGAAGCGGGGCTATCTGCCGCAGGTGTCGATGTTTCGTTGCTGGGGCCAATGCCTACACCGGGAATCGCCTATCTAACGCGTACCTTTCGCGCCGACGCTGGGATAGTGATTTCCGCGTCGCATAACCCGTTTGATGATAACGGCATTAAGTTTTTCTCTGCCGAGGGTAAAAAGCTACCCGATGAGATTGAAGATCGCATTGAGACGATGCTTGATGCGCCTCTGACAACGGCGAGCGCGGCTCAGTTGGGTAAAGCGACGCGCATTGACGATGCTGCCGGGCGCTATATCGAATTCTGCAAATCGACGTTACCTGATCGTCTCAGCCTGCACGGTCTAAAAGTGGTATTGGATTGTGCTCATGGGGCTACCTACCACATTGCGCCAAACGTATTTCGTGAGCTAGGCGCTGATGTTAGCGTAATTGGTTCTTCTCCTGATGGGGTGAATATTAACCATCAAGTGGGGTCTACCCATCCCGCAGCGCTGCGTGCAGCGGTGATTCAGCAAGGTGCTGATTTAGGCATTGCCTTTGATGGTGATGGAGATCGAGTGCTGTTGGTAGATGCCGATGGCCGTGAGGTGGATGGCGACGATATTCTTTACCTGATTGCCCGAGATCGTCATGAGCGGGGACTGCTTGAAGGTGGCGTGGTGGGCACTCTGATGAGCAACTTCGGGCTTGCCATGGCGCTGGAGCGGCTGGGGATTCCCTTTCAGCGCGCGAAAGTGGGTGATCGCTTTGTCATGGAGATGATGGCTGCCAACGGCTGGGAGCTGGGAGGCGAGTCATCAGGTCATATTGTATGTGGCCATGCTCAAACGACGGGCGATGGGATTGTTTCAGCGTTGCAAGTGTTGGCGTTGATGGTGCGAGAGCAGAAGCCGCTGCTGTCTCTCTTGACGGGGTTGGAAAAGGTGCCCCAGTCGCTGGTTAACGTCAGGCTGCCTGGGGGTACCAACGCAAAAGATGTCATGACGGCAAAGCCGCTACTCGAAGCGGTGGCTGCCCTTGAAGCTGAGCTAGGTGACCAGGGCCGAGTGTTGCTACGCCCGTCGGGTACTGAGCCGCTAATCCGAGTGATGGTGGAAGGGCGGGCTCACCTGGATGTTGACCGTCTGGCGCATAAACTTGCCGATCAGGTCCAGGCGTTGCTCAGCTAGCTTGGTAAAAGTGTTTGATAGGCGAGTATGCTTGCCACGCCCCCAACTAACTAACCTGTATAACAGCGGTTGTCTTGACAAGGCCGCTCCTATACCATTTCGCTCCACCTTGAGTGAGGATAATCGATGCGTACGCCATTAATTGCCGGTAACTGGAAAATGAACGGCTCCACGGCGTTGATTCAAGCGTTCGGAGACGCCTTCGCCGCGTCCAAGCTGCCTAATGATATCGACGTTGTAGTTATTCCGCCGTTTCCTTATTTGGAAGCTGCACGAAGTGCTTTCCAAAATACGCCGTTACAGCTAGGGGCGCAGACGCTCAATCCTCAGCACTCAGGTGCGCATACGGGTGAGATTAGCGGGCGTATGCTTAAAGAGTTTGATGTGGCCTATGTGCTGGTTGGTCACTCTGAGCGTCGCCAGCTATACAAAGAAGGTGATGAGCAGGTATTTGACCGCTTGGTAGCCGCGCTTGATGTCGGCATCACGCCGATTCTTTGTGTGGGTGAAACTCTAGAAGAGCGCGATTCCGGTAGCACGATGGATGTTGTATTGCGGCAAGTTGGCTATGCAATGGCGCGTTTAGAGCCAGCACAGCGGCTTAAGGTTGTTATTGCCTATGAGCCCGTATGGGCAATTGGGACAGGCCGTACAGCAACGCCTGAGCAGGCTCAGGAAGTAATGGCCGGTATTCGTACCTATCAGGCCGGGTTTGATAAAACGCTAGCCGAGCAGCTTAAGTTGCTTTACGGCGGCAGCATGAATGCAAACAATGCGGCTGAGTTGCTTGCTCAGCCGGATATCGACGGCGGTTTAGTGGGTGGTGCTTCGCTCAAAACCGACGATTTCTACGCCATTTGTCAGTCAGCAGGATAATCCCATGCAAGTTGCAATTCTTATGGTTCACGTGGTGATTGCGATCGCCTTGGTTGTGCTCATCCTGCTTCAGCAGGGTAAAGGTGCCGAAGCGGGTGCCGCCTTTGGTGGAGGGGCATCGCAAACTGTGTTTGGTTCGCGGGGTAGCGGTAACTTTTTGTCTCGCGCAACGGGACTTTTAGCCGCCGGCTTTTTTGTTACCTCAATGGCATTGGCTTATTTTGCGACCCAGGCAGGACAAGCGCCCGAAGCGGGTATTCCCGACTCTCGGCTAATTGAGCAGCAGCGCAATATTCCAACGCTTGACGATGGCCCTGCAAGTATGGATAATACCGCGCCAGTGCTAGAGGAAAGCAGCGAGTAACATATTGATACTGCTTTTTTTAGCCTCCCCTGTTGCCGAAGTGGTGGAATTGGTAGACACGCTATCTTGAGGGGGTAGTGACCGTATGGTCGTGCGGGTTCAAGTCCCGCCTTCGGCACCATCTGTTTTGCTGGCTCGCCAGCTTCCCAGAGTTGTTTTGTCAAATAAGCTTCATTAAAGAGCTATTGTCAAAAAGTAGGGATTGGCACCTAAGACGAAAAATGCACTTGAAAAGAAAGGTTGACGAAAGTGGTTCAAGTGTCTATTATCGTCGACCTAGATTGATGCGGGGTGGAGCAGTCTGGTAGCTCGTCGGGCTCATAACCCGAAGGTCATCGGTTCAAATCCGGTCCCCGCTACCATTTACTAGTAACATGTTAATCGCCTGAAAAGTCTTGATGTTAGCTAATCTTGATGTTGGTTGGGCAAGGGCGAAAGCCAAGTCATGTTATTAGGTGGTATTACAGGTTTCTTTCGAAAAGCCCCTTCCTGTGAAGGGGCTTTTTGTTAGTAGCTTTTCGAGAGCCAAGAGTGTCTCCAGAGCGGATGTCTTCCGAATTGCCAGAGACACATTTCCGGGTAACGCCAATCAGCCACCTAGCTTCTCATTCAACTCCTGGCCAGGTGCCTGATGCAACGGCTATAGGAGCTTTGTCTGTGGCCACAAAACACGCTGCGCTTCACGCGCTGATCGAACCTGTCGTAGCCGCCATGGGTTTTGAGCTATGGGGTATCGACCATCTTTCCCAGGGCAAGCATTCGCGGCTGGTAATTTATATCGAACGCGAAAGTGGCGTCAGCGTGGAAGACTGCGCTGATATTAGTCGCCAAGTCAGTGCCGTTATGGATGTGGAAGATCCCATTCCTGGCGAATACCGCTTGGAAGTCTCGTCGCCTGGTATGGCACGTCCCTTATATACCCTGGATCAATTTATTCGTTATCAAGGCCACCACGTTGCGCTCAAATTGCGCGTGGCTTTTGATGGACGGCGTAAATATCAAGGCCTTCTCGCTGGTGTCGAAGGCGATGAGGTACTGCTACAGCTGGATGGCGAAGAGTACTGTTTTCCAATCGAAAGCATCGATTCTGCGCACGTCGTCCCGCAATTCGACGAATAAACGGGTGGCGGCTTCCGGCAGGCTGCCGGGATGATGCACAAAAGGACAGGTTTTCTGGCGAGGCAAACGCATGAGTAAAGAAATTTTAATGGTCGTGGACGCGATCTCAAACGAAAAAGGCGTCCCCCGCGATGTTATTTTTGAAGCGGTTGAGGCCGCGCTAGCTAGCGCGTCACGCAAGCGTTTTGATCAGGAAGAAGCCAATGTGCGCGTTCATATCGACCGCCGCACGGGCGACTACGATACGTTCCGCTACTGGACCGTTGTCGAAGATGACGAATTTGAAACACCTGATTATGAAATTAAAGAAACCATCGCCGAGCAGCGTGATCCGCCGCTGAAACTAGGCGATGTGGTTGAGAAAAAGATTGAAAATGCCGTGTTTGGCCGTATCGCTGCGCAAACTGCAAAGCAGGTTATCGTGCAAAAGGTACGTGAAGCCGAACGCGCTGAAGTGGTTCGTCAGTACGCTGACCGCGAAGGCGAGTTAGTGGCAGGTATCGTCAAGAAAACCACGCGTGACGGATTGATTATCGACCTGGGTGAAAACGCTGAGGCGTTCTTGCCGCGTAACGAAATGATTCACGGTGAGCGCTACCGCATGAATGAGCGGGTACGCGCCTTGCTAGTGAAAGTTGATCCAGAGGCGCGTGGTGCACAGCTACAGCTGTCACGTACCTGTCCTGAATTCATCATTGAGCTGTTTAAAATTGAAGTACCGGAAATTGCTGAACAGCTGATTGAAATCAAGGGTGCGGCGCGCGACCCTGGCTCGCGGGCCAAAATCGCCGTTAAAACTAACGACCGCCGCATCGATCCTGTTGGGGCGTGTGTTGGTATGCGTGGTTCTCGCGTACAGGCAGTGTCGTCAGAGCTGCAAAATGAGCGTGTCGATATTGTGCTGTGGGACGACAACCCAGCGCAGTTGGTGATAAATGCCATGGCACCTGCCGATGTGGCGTCTATCCTGGTTGACGAAGATGCTCACGCCATGGACGTTGCCGTTGCTCAAGACAATCTGGCGCAGGCCATTGGTCGTAGCGGCCAGAACGTGCGCTTAGCTTCTGAGCTAACCGGCTGGCGTATTAACGTGATGACCGAAGATGAAGCTGAGTCAAAACGTGAGCAGGAAATTGATAGCCTGGTGGATTCCTTTGTTCAGCATCTGGAAGTGGACGAAGACGTTGCCCGCCTATTAGTAGAAGAAGGGTTCACCACCCTGGAAGAAGTTGCCTACGTGCCGCTTGAAGAGATGCTCGAAATCGAAGAGTTCGATGAAGATTTGGTGGAAGAGCTGCGCGCACGAGCGAAAGACGAGCTGCTGACGATGGCCATTGCCTCGGAGGAAGCGCTAGACGGTGCCCAACCAGCAGACGATCTGCTGGACATGGACGGCATGGAGCGCCACCTGGCCTTCATTCTGGCTAGCCGAGGCATCGTCACCATGGAAGATCTCGCCGAGCAGTCTGTCGACGATCTGGTCGATATCGAGGAGTTGGACGAAGCGCGCGCAGCGGCACTGATCATGACTGCCCGTGCGCCCTGGTTTGAAGACGATGGCGTATCGGATTCGAACACACAGTAAAAGGTCACGGGCTGAGGAGGGTCACTATGTCGGATATGACAGTTAAAGATTTTGCAGTAAAGGTGGGCCGTGATGTGCCCCGCCTATTGGAACAGATGAAAGAAGCTGGTTTAAAACATGCGTCAGAAAGCGACGCCGTGTCTGAAGACGATAAGCAAACGCTGCTAAGCTTTTTGAAAAAAAGCCATGGCGGCGGTGACAGCGATGCTAGCAAAAACCGCATTACGTTGACGCGTAAAACCCGTAGCCGTATTAAAACGGGCGAGCGTGGCAAAACGATCGAAGTGCAGGTGCGTAAGAAGAAAACGTACGTTAAGAGCGCCGAAGACGATAAGCCGAAGGCGCCTGAGCCTAAGCATTCTGGCCCGCGTCAACTGGTAGGTGATATGGCAGAAGCGGAAGCCGAGCGTAAAGCTCGCGATATCCGCGAAGCTGAAGAGAAGGCGGCAGCGGCTAAAGCGAAAGCAGCGGAAGAGGCTGCACGTAAAGCCGAGGAAGAGAAAGCCAAGGCAAAAGCGGCTGAAGTGCCCGATATCGCTGTGCCTGAGCTGCAAATCGACGATACCCCGGCACCTGATGATTTGCCGCCCGCGCCGCCGAAAGAAGGCCGCACGGATCGTCGTACAGCACCGCCTAAAAAGGCAGCGGCTAAGAAAAAAGGCCGTAGTGACGATGAGGATCGTGGCGACCGCGAAGAGCGTAAGCGCGGTGGTGGCGGTAAGAAAGTCAAACGTGCCGAGCGTCGCGGCGGTCGTCGTGGTGGTGCCAGCCAGAGTGGCAACGGCAAGCATGCTTTCCAAAAGCCGACTCAGCCGATCGTTCGTGAAGTCTCGATTCCTGAGTCAATCAGCGTTGCTGAGTTGGCCGACAAAATGTCGATCAAGGCCAATGAAGTGATCAAGGCCATGTTCAACATGGGCGCGGCCGTGACCATCAACCAAACGATTGACCAGGATACTGCGGCTATCGTTGTGGAAGAGATGGGCCACAAGGTCAAACTGGTGAAAGACGATGCGCTGGAAACGGAAATGCTGGAAGGCATCTCCTACGAAGGCGAAGAGATCACTCGTTCACCGGTGGTCACTGTTATGGGCCACGTTGACCACGGTAAAACATCGCTGTTGGATTATATCCGTCGCGCGAAAGTCGCCACTGGCGAAGCGGGCGGTATTACCCAGCACATCGGTGCTTACCACGTGGAAGACAACCACGGCGGCGTTACCTTCCTGGATACCCCTGGCCACGCGGCGTTTACCGCAATGCGTGCCCGTGGTGCTAAAGCGACTGACGTCGTTATCCTGGTTGTTGCTGCTGACGACGGCGTAATGCCCCAGACGATTGAAGCGATCGAACACTCCAAAGCTGCTGAAGTACCCATGGTGGTGGCGGTGAACAAGATCGACAAGCAGGGCATCGATCTGGACCGCATTCGTAATGAACTCTCGCAGCATGGCGTGATTTCAGAGGAATGGGGTGGTGACACCCAGTTTGTGCACGTTTCTGCGAAGACTGGCGAGGGCATCGAAGAGCTGTTGGAAGCCATTCAGCTTGTGTCAGAAGTACTTGAATTGACGGCTGTACCTTCCGCACCTGGTAAAGGCGTTGTGGTTGAATCGCGCCTTGATAAAGGTCGCGGTCCGGTAGCCACTGTTCTGGTACAAAACGGCACGCTGAAGAAAGGCGATATCGTTCTTGCTGGTCTGCATTACGGCCGCGTTCGTGCGCTTACCAATGAGCTGGGCAAGCAAGTGGATACCGCTGGCCCTGCGATGCCGGTCGAAATCCAAGGTTTGGATGGCACGCCGGATGCAGGTGATGACTTCATGGTTGTTGCCGATGAGAAGAAAGCCCGTGAAGTGGCTAACTTCCGTCAAGGTAAATACCGCGAAGTGCGCCTGGCACGTCAGCAGAAGGCCAAGCTGGAGAACATGTTCAGCCAGATGGGCCAAGACGAAGTGGCCAAGGTCAACATCGTTCTGAAAGCCGACGTTCAAGGTTCGCTGGAAGCTATCAAAGGCGCCCTGGAAGAACTCTCCACCGGTGAAGTTGAAGTTGCCGTGGTCTCCTCGGGTGTTGGCGGTATCACCGGTACCGATGCCAACTTGGCGCTTGCTTCTGAGGCCATCGTCGTCGGCTTCAACGTCCGTGCTGATGCGGCTGCTCGTGAAATCATCGAACGTGAAGGTCTGGATCTGCGCTACTACAGCGTTATTTACCAGCTGATCGATGAGGTTAAGCAGGCGATGAGCGGTATGCTTGCTCCCGAGTGGAAAGAAGAGATCGTGGGCGTGGCCGAAGTACGCGATGTGTTCCGCGCACCGAAAATTGGTGCAGTGGCTGGCTGTATGGTTGTCGAAGGCACCGTATCGCGCAGCAAACGTATCCGTGTACTGCGTGACAACGTTGTGATTTACGAAGGCGAGCTCGAGTCGCTGCGCCGCTTCAAAGATGACGTTCAAGAAGTGCGTAATGGCATGGAATGCGGCATCGGCGTGAAGAACTACAACGATGTTCAGGTCAACGATAAGATCGAAGTCTTTGACCAAGTGAAGGTCGAGCGCAGCCTGTAAGGCCGCGAGGAGCAATCATGCGCGAATTTAAGCGTACCGACCGAGTCGCTGACCAGCTCCAAAAGGAGCTGGCAGTACTGATCCAGCGCGAAGTAAAAGACCCGCGTTTGGGCATGATCACGGTGAGCGGCGCGACCGTTAGCCGTGATCTTGGCTACGCCGATATCTATGTCACCTTATTGGGTGAGCAAGATCCCGCGCGTATCAAAGAAAACCTGCAGGTGCTAAAGCGCGCTGGAGGCTTTCTAAGAAGCCAAATTGCCAAACGTATTAAGCTGCGTCACGTACCTGAACTGCGCTTTCATTACGATGAAAGCGTGGTGCGTGGTCAGCACCTCTCATCACTGATCGACGAAGCGGTTTCAACTGACCGCGCACGTCAACAGGATGATGAAGAGGGAAGCGACAATGACAATGGTGAGGAGACGCGCTAATGGCACGTCGCCGTCGCGGATTGCCGGTTAATGGCGTATTGCTGCTGGATAAGCCTAAGGGCATTTCCAGCAATCATGCGCTGCAGCGTGTGCGTCGTCTGTTTGAGGCGCAAAAAGCCGGTCATACCGGCACGCTGGACCCTATGGCAACAGGCTTGTTACCTATTTGCCTTGGGGAAGCTACTAAGTTTTCCGCGCACCTGTTAGAAGCCGACAAGATGTATCGCACCCGTGTAGAACTGGGCGTGATTACAGACACCGGTGATGCCGAAGGCACGGTCATTGAGCAGCGCGAGATCCCCCGCTTAACGGCCGAGGATGTCGAGTCAGTCCTAGCTCGCTTTCACGGCGAGATTGACCAAGTGCCGCCGATGTATTCGGCACTGAAGCATCAAGGCAAAAAGCTGTATGAGCTTGCTCGTGAGGGTAAGCACGTTGAGCGTGCAGCGCGGCGAGTAAGCGTGTATGATGCGCGGCTGCTTGCTTTCGAGGGCACTGCCTTTGAGATTGAAGTCAGTTGCAGCAAAGGCACGTATATTCGCACCTTGGCTGAAGATATTGGTCATGCGCTGGGCTGTGGTGCCCACATTAGCCAGTTGAGAAGGCTCAAAACGGGGCCCTTTACTGGCGATGCAATGTGGACACTGGAGGGCCTTGAGGCGCTGGCAGACCAAGCCACCCGCGAGGCTGAACTAATGCCTGCGGATGTGCTGGTTGATCATTTGCCGTCGCTGACGGTGGATGAAACGGCTTACGGGCGTCTTGCACACGGCCAATCGGCTAGCTTAGCCATTGGTGCGCTTGAGCCTGAGGCGCTGGCAAGACTTTATTACGCTGAGACGTTTATCGGCCTTGGCGTTGTAAAAGGGGCGCAGGAAGTAGCTCCCAAGCGGCTGTTAAGTACCGTCGCTATCTCGTAAAACGTTGCAAGGACGTAGCGATTTGCGCGAAAATTGTACGTGAAGATAGTTGCATGAGACTGCAAATATGCGTGGTCTCACCCATTCAATTTTAGGCATATTGCTTACTGGAGAGACAGATGGCATTAACCGCTGAGAAGAAGGCCGAGATCGTCAACGAATACGGCCGCGGCGATAACGATACCGGTTCCCCTGAAGTTCAGGTTGCACTGCTGAGCGCCAACATTAATGGCCTGCAGGACCACTTCAAAACCAACAAGCAGGATCACCACTCTCGTCGTGGTCTGATCCGCATGGTAAACCAGCGTCGTAAGCTGTTGGATTACCTGAAGCGTAAAGATTTTGAACGCTATCAGTCTCTGATTCAGCGTTTAGGTCTGCGTCGTTAAGCGTTAACGGCAACGATCAAAAACGGGCAGCCCCTTGTGGGCTGCCCGTTTTTTTGTTTCTGGTAGCCGTATGGCGCCACAGCGCCTAGAATGGTGGCGAGTCAAAACGACCCAAGCGAAAAGACAAGTAGATATTAATGTTAAAGGAAGTCGCCGTGAATCCGGTAAAAAAAACGTTTCAATACGGTCGTAGCACCGTCACCCTAGAAACTGGGCGTATTGCTCGCCAAGCCACTGGCGCCGTTATGGTGACCATGGATGAAACCGTCGTACTGTGTACGGTTGTGGCTAAAAAAGAAGCAAACCCCAATCAGCCTTTCTTCCCACTCTCGGTACACTACCAAGAGAAAACCTACGCAGTGGGCAAGATCCCCGGCGGCTTCTTTAAGCGCGAAGGGCGTCCTACTGAGAAAGAAACCCTTACCTCGCGTCTGATTGATCGTCCGATCCGTCCGCTATTTCCTAAAGGGTTTATGAACGAAGTGCAGGTTATCTGTACTGTTCTGTCGACTGATCGTAATCATGACCCCGATATCGCAGCCCTACTGGGCACTTCGGCAGCGCTGGGTATTGCTGGCGTGCCGTTCAACGGCCCGATTGGCGCGGCACGTGTGGGCTTTAATGAAGAGCAGGGCTACTTCCTAAACCCAACCGTTGAAGAGCTGACTACCTCAGAGCTGGACATGGTTGTTGCCGGTACCGAAAACGCGGTATTGATGGTGGAGTCGGAAGCTCAGGAACTGCTTGAAGACGAAATGCTCGGTGCCGTGCTGTTTGGTCACCAAGAAATGCAGGTAGCCGTTAGCGCGATTAAAGAGCTGGTCGCTGAAGCTGGCAAACCGCGTTGGGATTGGCAGCCGGCCCAAGAAAATGTAGCACTGAAAACGGCCATGGCCGATGCCTTTGAAGCCAAGGTAGGTGATGCTTATCGCATTACTGACAAAATGGCTCGCCAAGATGCGCTGTCAGCGCTGAAAGATGAAGCGGTTGCACAGTTGGCCGCTGCTGAAGGCGAAGAAGTAGAAGGTAAGTTCAGCAAAGATGACGTGAAAGGTGCGTTTGCTGGCCTTGAAAAGCGCGTTGTACGCTCTCGTGTCGTGAAAGGCGAGCCCCGTATTGATGGACGCGACAATGCCACTGTACGTCCTCTAGCGATTGAGGTGGGTGTACTGCCTAAGACACACGGTTCGGCAGTATTTACCCGTGGTGAAACTCAGGCCATCGCCATTGCTACCTTGGGCACCCTGCGCGATTCGCAGCTGATCGAGTCCCTGGAAGGTGAGCGTAAAGACCGCTTTATGCTGCACTACAACTTCCCTCCTTACTGTGTTGGTGAAGCCGGCTTTATGGGCGGCCCGAAGCGTCGCGAAATCGGCCATGGCCGTTTAGCACGCCGTGGCGTTCAAGCAATGCTGCCGTCAGAAGACGTTTTCCCCTATACCATCCGTGTGGTATCGGAAATCACCGAATCTAACGGTTCTAGCTCCATGGCGTCAGTGTGCGGCTCCTCGCTCGCGCTGATGGATGCTGGTGTACCATTAAAAGCACCGGTGGCCGGTATTGCCATGGGCTTGGTGAAAGATGAAGACGGCTATGCGGTATTGACCGATATCCTGGGTGACGAAGATCATCTGGGCGATATGGACTTCAAAGTTGCCGGTTCTGAAGAGGGCGTTACTGCTCTGCAGATGGACATTAAGATTGAAGGCATCAATGAAGAGATCATGGAGAAAGCGCTGCAGCAGGCCCATGATGCTCGCCTCAGTATCCTCGCTCAGATGAACGACGTGATCAGCCAAAGTCGTACGGATGTGTCGGAAAATGCTCCGTCCATGGCGACGATTAAAATCGATCCGGACAAGATCCGTGATGTGATTGGTAAAGGCGGCGCGACGATCCGTAAAATTTGCGAAGATACCGGCGCCTCTATTGATCTGGATGATGATGGCACCGTGCGCATCTACGCCGAAGATAAAGCCGCAGCCAAAAAAGCCATTGATACCGTGCTGGCAATTACCGCAGAGGCGGAAATTGGTAAGCTTTATAACGGTAAAGTAGTTCGCATTGCGGACTTTGGCGCTTTCGTTAATATCATGCCGGGTACTGACGGCTTGGTTCACATATCGCAAATTGTTGCCGAGCGCGTTAACAACGTGCGCGACTTCTTAAATGAAGGCGATGATGTGATTGTGAAAGTATTGGATATCGACAACCGCAATCGTGTGAAACTCTCAATCAAAGAGATCACCGAGGAAGAGAAAGCAGCTTTTGCCGCTGCCGAGGCGGACGTCGCTAACTAAAGCGATGTAGACGTAACGGCCGCCCCCGCAGCTTTCAGTTGCGGGGGCGGTGTCGTTTTATAGGCAGTATAGGAAAAGAGAAGAGAACATGGAGAAGGAGCAAGCGCCGCGTTGGTGGGCGGTAGTGGCCGTGATGATCGGCATTTTTTTATTGGTGACAGCTGAGCAGCTGCCTATAGGGTTATTGTCCCAGGTGGCGTCGTCAATGGGTGTCACGCCAGGTATGGCGGGCCTTATGGTGACCGTGCCGGGAGTGGTTGCTGCTTTCTCTGCGCCGCTGTTGCCGGTCGCGGTAGGCCGTTTAGATAGACGTGTCATGCTCACGGTGATGATGATTGTGATGGTGATTGGCAGCGCGCTTTCAGCAGTGGCCAGCAACTTTGGGTTACTTCTGGCAGCCCGTGTGTTGGTGGGCATTAGTATCGGCGGGTTTTGGGCCATTGCGGGCAGTATTGCCCCAAGGCTGGTGCCCAGCGATCAGGTTGCCAAGGCCATGACGATTATTTTCGGTGGTGTGGCCGCTGCGTCAGTATTGGGGGTGCCGTTAGGTACGCTGCTTGGGGACCTGAGCAACTGGCGGGTGGCGTTTGGCGCGCTAGGCGGGCTGAGTCTTTTAACCGCCATTGCACTATGGTGTTGGCTACCGCCACTGCCGCCAAGAGAGCCGGTACGATTGCGTATGTTAGCGCAGCAGTTTAGCAATCGTGGTGTGCGTGTCGCGGTGTTAACCACCGGCTTTGTCGTTATTGGGCACTTTGCTGCTTATACCTTTATTAGCCCTATTCTGCAGGAGATTAGTGGCGTAGCTCAGCGCCATGTTGGCAGTTTGCTGTTGCTATATGGGGCGGCAGGGATTTTGGGTAATATCGCGGCAGGTATCTTTGCTGGGCGTCACCCGTATCGGGCGGTGCTGGCCATTCCTAGCCTGTTACTGTTAGTGGTGGCTGTTTTCCCGCTGCTGGGTGTTCAGCCTATCAGCGGCGTCCTGCTGCTAATGGTATGGGGAGCTGTTTTTGGCAGCGTGTCAGTGAGTATTCAAACCTGGATTATACGTACGGCACCTAATACCGAGGCAGCCACCGCGCTGATGGCCTTTACCTTTAATATGTCGATTGGTTTAGGGGCCATGTTTGGTGGACGTATCGTCGATGGCACTAGCCTGCCTATTGCTATGTGGGCGGCATCGGGGCTATTCCTGCTGGGGGCGTTGTTGGTATGGCGAACGCCTTCAAGCATTGTGGGTGAGAAGCGTCGCTAGGACGTTGCAACATAAACCGTAAAAAATGCCCCCGCTCTTAGTAGCGGGGGCATGGCGTTTAAGCGCACTAAACGTAGGGCTTAGGGACGTTCAATCGCCAGTGCAACACCTTGACCGCCGCCGATACACAGGGTGGCCAGGCCTTTCTTAGCATCACGCGCAATCATTTCATGCAGTAGGCTGACCAAGATGCGGCAGCCAGAAGCACCGATCGGGTGGCCTAGTGCAATAGCACCGCCATTCACATTCACTTTGCTGACATCCCAGCCCAACTCTTTGTTGACTGAAAGCGCCTGAGCAGCGAATGCTTCGTTAGCTTCTACTAGGTCCAGGTCGTCCAGGCTCCAGCCCGCTTTTTCGAGGCAGCGGCGGGTGGCTGGGGCTGGGCCAATGCCCATAATTGCCGGGTCAACGCCAGCGTTAGAGTAAGCGGCAATACGTGCCAGTGGCTCTAAGCCAAGTTCTTTGGCTTTTTCTGCTGAGCAAAGCATCACCACGGCAGCGCCATCGTTTAAGGATGAGGCGTTACCGGCGGTAACGGTGCCGTCTTTCTTGAACGCGGGGCGCATTCCACCTAGCTTCTCAGCGGTAACTTCCCGCGGGTTCTCATCCGTATCAAACACCACTGGATCGCCTTTGCGCTGCGGGATTTCCACAGGAACGATCTGGCCTTTGAATTTACCATCTCTGATAGCTTGCGCAGCTTTTTGTTGCGAGGCCGCCGCGAACTCGTCCATCGCTTCGCGAGTGATACTGTATTTATCCGCCAGGTTTTCCGCGGTAATACCCATGTGATAGTTGTTGAATGCATCCCACAGGCCGTCGTGAACCATGGAATCAATCGCTTTCCAGTCGCCCATGCGCTGACCGTTACGCGAGTTAGGCAGGATATGCGGGGACGCAGACATGTTTTCCTGTCCACCTGCCAGAATAACGCTGGCGTCACCGCAACGGATGGCTTGGGTAGCCAAGTGCAGGGCCTTGAGGCCTGAGCCACATACCTTGTTGATCGTCATGGCTGGAACGGCATCAGGCAGACCAGCTTTGATAGCCGCCTGGCGCGCAGGGTTTTGGCCTACGCCAGCGGTCAGCACTTGGCCTAGCAACACTTCATCAATTTGCTCTGGGGCAACGCCGGTAGCGGCGAGAATGTCTTTAATAACCAATGCACCTAAATCGCTAGCAGGAATGCCAGCGAGTGATCCACCAAAGCTTCCTACGGCGGTGCGGCGAGCGGCGACAATAACCACGTCTTGCATATGATGACTCCTTGGGTAAGTAACGCAACGTTCCGAGTGAGGACAGAGGCTTCAGGGGAAGCGGACTCTCCATTGTTGTTAGCATGTTGTGTCGAACTTATCTATCAGCATAGGGGAAGGTTGTGCATTGCGGCAATACGCTTTTTTAGGCAAATAAAAACGGGCCGTAAAACGGCCCGTTAAATAGCTGCTTACTCAACTGCTTGGCTTACGCTAATTGAACAGGAATCGCATTACTGGTGTGGCTAACGTGATTGCCTTCTTGCAGATAGACAAGCGCTGGCTGATGCTTTTCAAGTTCTGCTTCAGAGTAGTGAGCGTAACTACAAATAATGATCCGGTGTTCCGGTGAGGCTAAATGCGCGGCTGCACCATTGATGGAAATTAGCCGAGAGCCTTCTTCTCCACGAATCGCGTAGGTAGTGAAGCGCTCGCCGTTTTCCACGTTATAGATCTGGATTTGCTCGTTTTCGCGAATACCGGCCATATCCAGCAATTCCCCGTCGATAGCACAGGAACCTTCGTAATTGAGTACCGCGTGGGTAACGCGAGCCATATGCAGCTTGGCTTTCAGCATAATCGTGTGCATAGAAACTCCTAAATAGCGAAACTAGCTTACGCGCTAGTGTCAGTGGCAGCGTCTGGGAGCTGCACGCTGATGTTGTCAATAAGTCGAGCGGGGCCTAGCTTAGCCGCCGCTAGTAGCACGGCACTGCGTGTCGAGCTGCCCACAGGAGCAAGCGTTGCGTCACGTAGCTCAAGGTAATCAGGCCTAAAGCCAGCATCATACAGTGCCGTTTTACCCTGTTGTAGTACCTCTTCGGCGGGGGTGCCGCGCTCTAACGCATCGCGTAGCTCGCATAAGGTGCGATATAGCATGGGGGCTTTTGCGCGCTCAGACGCACTTAAATAACCATTACGAGAGGAGAGCGCTAGGCCGTCATCGGCGCGCACAATCGGTACGCCGATAATCTCGATAGGCATGTGTAGATCACTCACCAGCTTACGAATGACCGCAAGTTGCTGGTAATCTTTTTCACCGAAGCAAGCCACATCCGGCTGCACCAGATTAAATAGCATGCTGACCACGGTAGAAACGCCATCAAAGTGCCCGGGGCGCGAGCCTCCGCACAACCCTTCGCCTACGTCGGGGACATGCACGAGGGTCTGGGCAGACAGGCCATTGGGGTAAAGCGCGCTGACGGTGGGGGCGAACAGAATATCGCAGCCAGCATCGGTCAACTGCGCTTGGTCTGCCTCGAACGTGCGTGGGTAGGCGTCCAGGTCTTCCCCGGGACCGAACTGCATGGGGTTCACGAACAGGCTTGAAATGACGACGTCAGCGTGCTGACGAGCATTGGCCACAAGCGCCAAGTGGCCTTGATGCAGGTTGCCCATGGTGGGCACTAAGGCAATGCGTTGGCCACGCTGGCGGTATTCGCGGAGCGTGCTGCGTAATTCGTTGATATCTCGTAAAGTGCGCATAAAGGGGTCGTGGTCGTTCCAGTTGGCGCTTAAAAACAGTGCTCAGCGGCTGGGAAAGTACGGGTTTTAACCGCTTCATGGTAGTGTGAAAATGCACTTTGAATGCTTTCAGCATCCGCCATGAAATTCTTGACGAAGCGCGGCGTGCGGCCATGAGTAACGCCTAGCACGTCGTGCATGACTAGAATTTGGCCATCGGTATCAGGGCCTGCGCCGATACCAATCACTGGGACGTCTAAGGCTTCAGTTACTGCTTTACCCAGGCTTGCTGGCACACACTCCAGCAAAATTACGGAAGCACCTGCCTCAACGAGCACTTTGGCATCATTGATAATTTGTTCGGCCTGGGCAGCTTCGCGGCCTTGCACTTTATAACCACCTAGCTGGTAGACCGTTTGCGGTGTTAACCCGAGGTGGGCGCATACCGGAACGCCGCGGCGGGTCATCTCACGGATACCGTCGGCCATCCATGCTTCGCCTTCGACTTTTACCAGTTCAGCGCCAGCACGCATCAATGCGGCAGAATCTTCTAGCATGCGTTCCGTGGTGGCGTTGCTCATAAACGGCAAGTCCACCATCAACAGGCTATGGCCTTTGCCACGCGCCGTGCAGCGTGTGTGGTAGCAAATATCTTCCATAGTCACAGGAAGCGTACTAGTGTGCCCTTGTAAGACCATGCCTAGGGAATCGCCGACTAGCAGAACATCAACGCCTGCAGCGCTGGCGGCATGGGCAAAAGAGGCATCGTAAGCGGTCAGGCAACTGAACGTTTCGCCGGCGCGCTTATACGCCTGCAGAGTGCTCAGGGTGACGGTTTTCATGGCGTGCTCTCGTAGTTTCTAAGTGGGCCGATGCAACGTGGGCAGCCGACCATTATTAACGTTGCATCCTTGCAAGCGTGAAGTGGCGTAACTGGCAATTGTTACCTGAATGGGGGCTTGGTGTCGAGATTTGTGTCAGACGGTAGCAGTCACGGTAGCATTTGGATTGTCTAACCGTTGTATCCCGCTTTGCTCAAGCTGCTTCAGCCACTCAGCAAGCGGCTGTTGATAAAGCACTATTGGCTCTAATTGAGTAGCAGACACCAGTTCTTCAAGAGGCGCTAATACAAAGGCGCGTTCATGCATATGGGGATGAGGAACCTGAAGCCTAGGGCGCGCGATCGTGGTTTGATCGTAAAGCAGCAGATCTAAATCCAGCGTGCGCGGCCCCCAGTGACGTAATCGCCGACGGCGGTGGCGTTGCTCTAGCCCTTGAAGCTGGTCCAGTAGTGCCAGCGGAGAAAGCGTAGTTTCAAGGGCGGCCACGGCGTTAATAAAGTCAGGCTGGTCTTGTGGCCCTATTGGCCGTGTAGCGTATAGGGACGACTGAGCCACCAACTGGCAAAGAGGCAGGGTGTCCAGTTCTCGTAAGGCTTGGCGAACCTGGCTGACAGGGTCATCCAGATTGCTACCTAGGCCAATATAAGCAAGTGACATTGTGCTCTTACTGCTCTGTTTTGCGTGGTTTGCGTCGTTTTTTACGTCGACGGTCCCCCTGGCTTGCCGGATCACTTCCCACTTTTTGCAGCAGCCGAAGTTGCTCGTGCTCATCACCTTGCTGGAAGGCATTCCACCAATCGCCTAAGCCACGCGGTATTTCACCTGCTTGTTCACGCAACAGCAGCAAATCGTAGGCGGCTCGGAAGCGTGGGTGTTCGCGGGTTTGAAATGCCCGTTTGCCACGGCGCAGAGGAAGGCGTGCCTGTAGTTCCCAAATATCGCGCATGGGCATGCCAAAGCGTTTGGGAATCGAAATATGCTGTAACTGACGAGTGACTACCTGCTGGGCAGCAGTTTGCAGCGCTGGAATTGCGGGCATGCCTTCGCGCTCAAGCTCGGCTTGACGGTGTGCCACTGGTGCCCACAAAAAGGCGGCTAGCAGGAAGGCTGGCGTCACTGGCCGTCCTTCCGCAATGCGCTTATCGGTGTTAGTGAGCGCTTGTTCAATCAGATCTTCGGCCCAAGCAGCATCCGCCATGGCTTCTTCCGCTTCGGGGAACAGCATGCCAAACAAGTTGTAATGGCTCAGTAAGCGGAAAGTAATTAAGCCGTGCCCCGACATGAATAGCTTGAGTACTTCATCAAACAAACGGGCGGGAGGAATTTGCAGTAACAGCGGCGCCAGATCGTACATCGGCTCTTCAGTGGCTGGCTCGATGGTGAAATCGAGCTTGGCCGCAAAGCGCACCGCACGCAGCATACGTACAGGGTCTTCCCGATAGCGGGTAACGGGGTCGCCAATCAGTCGCAGCGTACGTGACTCAATATCACGCGCGCCGTTGGCAAAGTCATGAATCGTGAAGTCAGCGATATTGTAGTAAAGCGCATTCACGGTGAAGTCGCGGCGTAGAGCGTCTTCTTCGATGTTGCCCCACACATTGTCTCGCAATAGCAGGCCATCGTCAGACTGCTGGGCGATATGATCGCCGTGCTCGTCCTGAGGCTTGCCGCGGAAAGTGGTAACTTCAATGACTTCGCGACCAAAGCGCACATGCACAATGCGAAAACGCCGACCAATCAGCCGCGAATTGCGAAACAGATCGCGCACCTGTTCCGGCGTTGCATTCGTGGCAACGTCGAAATCTTTCGGCATTTTGCCCAGCAATGCATCACGAATGCAGCCGCCAACCAGGAAGGCATCAAATCCAGCGCCATTAAGGCGATAGAGTACCTTTAACGCGGCCTCGCTGATTTGCTGACGAGAAACAGGGTGCTCGGAGCGCGGAATAATACGGGGACTGAGCGCATCGGCGGCGCTCTCTGGGGAATCGAGCAGGGATTTCAAGTGCTCTCCCGGGCTATGTAATAAACGGGTAAATCCTTTAAACATGCGGCGATATCGACTCGCAGGGTATCGAAAACAGTATCGAGAAACGTAGCGAAAAAATGACCGCAAGGTTAGCGGTAAGTTGCTGAGTGTAGCCGACCCCTTGAGGCTTGCAAAGCACTGGAGCAGGGTTTGTAAAAGACGACTGCTTTAAACGCGGAAAGGGGAGGCTACAAGAGCCTCCCCTATAAAGCAGACAATCAGCGTCCATGCTGTTGTTTTTCTTCATGATGGCACATCGCTCTGAATACGCACCGCAGTCGGTAGGCGTGAGAACCAGTCTGATTCCGACCGCCTCGTATTCAAAACAATAATCCAACCGCGAACTTTTTCTCCCGGCGTGTTGTTATTGGTTCCGGGGTGTACACACATGCTGCTGTTGTTTTTGTTTGGGAGCAGATTCTTTGTGTACGTCGCGTCCTTTTTTGGGCACTTGCTGACTGTTGTTATTGTTCGCTGCGCCTATTCTGCTTAGCGCTAGCAAGTCGTGAGACTCAAGCCTGTTGTTCTTGTTAGTACTATGATCTCTGCCTAGCCCTGTTGTTTTTGTTTTGGCTCAGGTTGGGGCGGTGTCATGTTGTTTTTGTTAGCGACGTCCGCGCTGCCCATTTTGTTCTTCTTGCCCAGTAATATTGCACTTGCTGTGCCACCCATTTTTTATTCTTTTATTTTCATGGGCTTGGAATTTATTGGCTATGCCAGGGAACTAATCGCAACGCATAGTGTTACCCGTTTTTAAGGGATTTCTGGGGCGTGTTGTGTGGGAAGGTAACAGTGGCTGATGGGAAGGTTTTGGATATTTCTTATGCAAATCAATCTATTGGACGTTAGTCGTAGAAGGCGAGGTGGTGAATGGCTAATCATAGGTATTGCCGCCACCTAATTGGGGCGGCGTGCGGTTTTTTTACGTGGGATGCCTAGGCGCTGGCGCCGCTCCCATAAATTTTTACGGCTAATTCCCAGCTTTTGGGCTAACTCGGTTTCACTCATTTGATCCTGATGTTCCAGCACAAAATGCTGAAAATAGTCCTCAAGAGAGAGGTCGTCGTCATCGCCACTTGGCGCTGATGATTCATTGGCTAATGCGGAGCTGTTACCTGCAGAAGAGTGAGGTCGGTTGGTAACAGGGCCAAGGCCTAGGTCGTCAGGGTGAATCAAATGCCCCTCGGCTAGAATTACGCCCCTCTCCAGTGCATTCTCAAGCTCGCGTACGTTACCAGGCCAAGGGTAGTCGCGTAGGTCCTGTCGGGAAGCCCGTGACAAACGAAGCCCTTGGCGATCATGACGTTTGCAGGCTTTATCTAACAGAATATCGGCTATCTTCAATACGTCTTCTTCACGGTCGCGCAGCGGTGGCAATTCAATCTGCATAACGTTGAGGCGATAGTAGAGATCTAGTCGGAATTCCCCGCTTTTAGACAGAGCGCGCAAGTCTCTGTGGGTGGCGGCGATCAGGCGCACGTCCACATGGCGTGTTTCGACGGAGCCAATTTTGCGGATTTCACCTTCCTGAAGTACGCGTAACAGCCGCGCTTGGGCATCCAGTGGTAACTCGCCGATTTCATCTAAAAACAGGGTGCCACCGTCGGCGGCTTCCACTAACCCGGTTCGGGCAGCGCTAGCGCCGGTAAACGCTCCTTTCTCATGGCCAAAAAGCTCTGACTCGATCAGCGTCTCAGGTATTGCCGCGCAGTTCACACAAATCAGCGGTGCTTTGGCGCGTTTGCTTTGCTGATGAATGGCCCGGGCAACGAGCTCTTTGCCTGTGCCGGATTCTCCTTGAATTAGCACGGTAACGTCTGCCGGGGCTGTTTTGCGAATGCGCGTGTAAACCTGCTGCATAGCCGTGCAATTGCCGATCATCGTTTGACGCCCACCTCCTTCATCGGTGATATCCGGAGGTGTGCCTTGCTGCATCGACTGCTTATGCAGAATGCGTTCGACGGTTTCTAAAAGCTCGGTGTGATCAAATGGTTTAGCAACATAGTCCACAGCCCCTTGCTTAAGCGCGTCGACTGCCGAGCGCATGCTGGCATAGCTGGTCATTATCAGTACCGGCGCGGGTGCTGCGGCCTCAATTAGGGCGGTGCCAGGATCACCTGGCAGTCGCAGGTCGCTAATGACTAGATCAAACTCGCTAGGCGCCAGCTCACGTGCTTCTTCTGCGCTGCCCGCTTCGCTGACGGTATAGCTGTGACGTTCGAGTAAACGCTTTAAAGCGCTGCGAATAATCGCTTCATCTTCAACAATCAGTATCCTGGGCATGAGGTAGGTGATCATCCTGTTGGTAAAGCGGTAGCCAAAGCGTGATGGCAGTGCCGCGAGGCTTTCCTGGAGGTGGTGACGCAACCTCTATTTTGCCTTGGTGCTCATTGATAATTTGGTAGGCCAACGAGAGCCCAAGCCCCGTTCCTTGACCCGCAGGCTTGGTCGTGGTGAAGGGCTCGAAAAGGCGATGCTTCACGCTTGGGTCAATGCCGTGGCCATCATCGGTGACTCGCCACCAAGCATGGCTTGCCTGTTTGCCTGCTTCAATATGAACCGTGCCCTGAGCGTCGCAAGCGTCTTTGGCATTGCTCAGTAAGTTGACCATGACCTGGGTTAATCGCTGAGCATCGCCACGCACCACGATGTCATCCGGACAGTCATTGGTAAAGCTTACATCCTCCCCCGAGCGCGCTAAATGGATCAAGTGCAGCGCGTCTTCGCTAACGGTAGAGAGCGAGGCGGGGGATGCCGGCAGTGGCAGGGTTTGACGGCCACCGTGGGCAAAACCGACCAGCGAGTTAACAATCTTGGTGACTCGTTGGGTTAACTGTTGAATTTGGTTAGCCGTTTCCAGTAGCGCTGGGTCATCGGTATCGTAGCGCAAGTTTTGGGCCAGTGACGAAATGCCCGTGATAGGGTTGCCTATTTCATGTGCCACGCCTGCCGCAAGTTGCCCTATGGATGCCAAGCGCGCTGCGTGGACAAGTTCCTCTTCTAGCCACTTCATTTCAGTATGGTCTTCTACCAAAATCACGCTGCCGCCACGGCTGTCGTGTCCGCTTAACACTGCTTTGTGAAGGGTGAGGAAGTAATCCTTGCCATGTAGTGACACGGCTTGTTTATACAACGGCGTATGGCTGGCGTTGAGTACGCTACCGAGTAAATTGGGCCAGGGTGGGGGCAGGCTATCTCGGCGTGAGCCAATCACGCTATCGCCGCTAATCCCGGAGAGTGATGAAAGCGCCTCATTCCACATTAACAGCTCATCATCGTCGCCTAGCACGCACAAGCCTACGGGCAAGTAGGCTAGCGTTTGCCGGTGATGGCGGCGCAAGCCATCCAGTTCCCGAGCCAGCCCAGTGAGCCTAGAGCGGTAAGCTTCAAGGCGGCTTTCAACAAAATGAATATCGTCAGTGACCGGTGCGTCGTCGTGGCGGTAGGGCAAGTAACGATCAACAATATCTCGCGCAACTGAAGGCCCCATTAAACCGGATAGGTTCGCCTGGATTCGGTCGCGCAGGCGGCGCAGTGCATAGGGGCGGCGCTCCTGAGGTGTCAGGTTTAGCGCTGCCAGTGCGCGGTCAACTTCACGGCTGGCAGCTTCATCGCCCAACGCTTGGGCAAGATAAGTAGGGAAGTCTCCCGCCGTAGCTGCTTCCAGTGGTAGGCGTTTTGAACGAATGACCGCATCTACGGAGCATGCTTCAGCCGCAGAGCGTTCGCCTTCTGAGATGCGGGTAAATAACGACACAATGAGAAGCAGTAAAATATTCACCGCTAAAGAAACAAGCGTAACGTTATACCAAATGGGCGCATCCGCAGACATCAGGGGAGTGAGGGGCAGCGAGAGTGTGGGGAGATCAAGCAAAAGCGGCAACCATAGGCCCCACAGCCAAATGATGATGCCGCTCATTAGCCCGGCGATCATGCCCTTGCGGTTCGCACCGGGCCAGTATAACAACGCCAGCATGCCAGGCAGGCACTGTGCCATGCCTACAAATGCAGCGAGCCCCAAGTTTGTTAGCGAATGGTAGCGACCGACGCTTTCAGCAAATAGCCACCCGCCCGCAATTACAGCGACGACTAAACCGCGACGTAGCCAGAGCAGCCAGCCGTATAAATCGCTACGCGCCTCCGGGGGGCGAGCCACTAGCACCACGTGGTTTAGCACCATGCCTGAAAGAGCCAGCGCGATCATCATCATGGTGCCACTGGCGGCGGCAAGGCCGCCAATGAAGGCTAGCGCTCCCACCCACCAATGTTCTGACATCAAGAAGGCGGCGTAGGCTGCGACTGGAACCGTCTCGTTTGTCGATTGTGCAGCCCACCAAATCAACGGTACTGGCAGTGCCATCAGTAGCAAAAATAGCGGTAATGTCCAACTGGCTTGGAGCAGGGTGTGGCGAGAAAGGCTTTCTGCAAAGGTAATCTGAAACAGGTGCGGCATCATGAACGCGGCCGCAAAGAACAGCAGTAGCAGCGTGCGCCATTGGGGGGCTTCAAATTGCGGCGTTGCGGCTTGGGCTGCGGCTCCAGGCCCTTCTAACCACTGCTGTAATCCGTGAGGCCCATCAAATACCCACCACAGTGCAATGGCACCTAGCCCAAGCATCGCCAGTAGTTTAATGATCGATTCAAAAGCAATCACGCTGAGTAGCGTATCGTGACGATGTCGATGGCTGTGGCGTGCGCCAAACAACACTGCACAGCCTGCGATCACACCGCAAAACAGCAGGGTGGCCGCCGCGCTATAGCGGCTGCCGGTGAGCAAGTAGACCGCATCGCTTAAGGTTTGCACCTGGATGCCCAGCAGCGGCATCACGGCTAGCAGGCTGATCAGCGTTACCAGAGTGCCTGCCCAGCGGGATCGGTAGCGAAACGCAAATAGATCCGCGAGTGAAGAGAGCTGGTAGGTACGAGTAATGCGTTGTATGGGCACAAGCAGTACGGGGGCCAGCAGAAAAGCCCCGGCTGCACCGAGGTAATATGCCAGGTAGCCAAAGCCTGCTTTCGCCGCAAGCTCCACACTGCCATAGATTGCCCACGCGCTGGCGTATACGCCCAGCGCCAGGGTGTACACAATAGGGTGGCGCGTAATGCGCACGGGCACCCAGCCACGCTCAACGGCCATGCCGCAGGCAAACAGTAAGGCAAGATAGCCTAGGCCCAGCAGTACTACTCCTAAAAGCTCAACGCTCATCTAACTTCCTTTTTTGCTCAAGCCATAGCGTTAGCGCGATCAGACCGCCCCAAATAGCAAATGGGCGATACCAGGCAACGCTTGGATCTCCCCAGCCGTCCATCAGTAACGGCGAAAGCAAATAGCCGCCAAACACCAAGAACAGCAGTATGCGATAAACGTACATATTAAAACTCTGATTGATAGCGGCGGTGGGTGGTAGCGACAAGCTTTTCAACAGACCAGTGTGCTATTGCCCAGTTTAGTTGTGTTTCGGGTGGCTCTTGAACCAACGTGTCAGGTGGGGCCTGATCGAGTAGTCGCAGTGCTTGAAACAGCTGTTGGCGAATGCCGTCGGCGTCTTCGGCTAATGCAGGGGCCAGATTTTGCTTAGAAAGCTTTTGACCCTCTTGAGTAACCACGAGCGGTAAATGTAGATAGCGGGGAGTTGATAAGCCAAGCGCTTGCTGCAACTGGCCTTGCCAGGGCGTGTTATCCAGCAGGTCATAACCGCGCACAATATCGGTAATGCCTTGATCGGCATCATCCACTACGACGGCGAGCTGATAGGCCCAAAGCTGATCTTTGCGTTTAAGCACAACATCCCCCAAAACGGCAGGGTCGAACTGTTGGAAACCAAAAAGCCGATCCTGCCAAGTAATAGGGCGCTTTGCCAGATCGCTGCGCAGCCGCCAGGCCACCGGCTTTGTGGCATCACGAACGCTCTCGCGGCACCAGCCAGGATAGATTGAAAACGCTTGCCACTGCTTTCTCGAACAGCTACATGGATAAGCCAAGCCTTGGGCAGCCAGTTGATCGAGCGCCTGCTGATAAGCCTCATCACGGTGGCATTGCCAGCGGATTTCTTCATCCCAATGAAGCCCAAAGGCGTCAAGCTGACGCAGAATTGTATCAGCAGAGCCTTCAGGGCAGCGGGGCGGGTCGATATCCTCAATGCGCACCAGCCACTGCCCGCCAACAGCGCGGGCGTCTAAATAGCTGCCTAGGGCGGCTACTAGCGAGCCAAGATGCAGTGGCCCTGACGGTGTAGGAGCGAAACGTCCTCGGTAGTGCGTGGTATGGGTCATGACAGCCCGAATCAATTGTTCAAATAGCGCCAGCGATTAACTACGATGATAAGTACAGCGATAAATACAAGATGACAAACAAAAACGGGCACCTCAAGGGTGCCCGTTGGACGCTTTAGCTTGTAACAAACTAGCAGCTTGTAGCGTATGCGCGCCGATGGTTAGCCACCGAGCTGTTTCTCTTTAAGCTCTGCCAGCGTTTTACAGTCCACGCACAGCGTTGCCGTGGGGCGGGCTTCAAGGCGGCGAATGCCGATTTCAACGCCGCAGGCTTCACAAAAGCCGTAGTCGTCTTCATCGATTTTTTCGATGGTTTCGTTAATCTTTTTCAGCAACTTGCGTTCGCGATCCCGAGTACGCAGCTCCAGGCTGAAGCCCTCTTCTTGAGTAGCGCGGTCAGCGGGGTCAGCGTAGTTATTAGCGTCTTCCTGTAGGTGGCGTACGGTACGATCCACCTCTTCCATGAGATCTTGTTTCCAGTCTAGAAGGAGCTGGCGGAAGTGCGCGAGCTGCTTCTCGTTCATATACTCTTCGCCCGGTGCTGGCTCATACGGGGTGAAGGACTTGGACGCTTCCGGTTTCTTTTCCGCTACTGGCATGGGAGTGCCCCTTACGTATGTGACTGCTGATCGACCATGAGTGTGTGTCACGATCTCACGCCAAAGGGATGCTTGTTTAGCTGAAAAATGCGCGCTATGCAAGCATAATGGCGCATTTTCGACCATGGTCTTGCCTCTTCAACGACCTGCGTCATGATTTCTCTACCATTTAGTGAAGGAACCGTTATGGCTTGGAATTCACGTGTAAATCACGTTGCACCTTTTCGCGTGATGCATCTATTGGAAATGGCCCAGGCTCGAGAGGCCGAAGGCCACGATGTGATTCACCTAGAGGTCGGCGAACCTGATTTCGCGACGCCGGCACCGATTGTAGCAGCAGGCCAGCAAGCGTTGGCAACAGGCAAAACGCGCTATACACCTGCGGCAGGCCTAGCGTCGCTGCGGGAGGCGATTTCAAGACATTACGCCGAGCATTTTAACGCCACCGTTGACCCCTCACGTATTTTGGTAACGCCAGGGGCCTCTGGAGCGCTGCTGCTGGCTAGCCAATTACTGGTCGAAGAAGGCGACCGTGTTTTGATGGCCGATCCCAACTATCCGTGTAATCGTCACTTTATGGCCCTAGCTGGCGCAGACATTGATGCCATTCCCGTAGGGCGCCAAAGCGGTTGGCAGTTAACGGCGCCGTTAATTGAACAGCACTGGCAAGCTAAAACGAGTTTAGCCATGCTGGCTTCCCCGTCTAACCCTACGGGACATACGTTAGGCGCTGAGGCGCTAAACGCGGTCATCAACACGGTAGCTGCGAAAGGCGGTGACGTGATTGTCGATGAGATTTACCAAGGCTTGAATTATGACGATGCACCACTATCGGCGACATCGCTTTCCGATCAAGCCTTCGTGGTGAACAGTTTCTCTAAATATTTCGGCATGACAGGCTGGCGCTTGGGCTGGTTGGTGGCGCCTGAACATGCCGTCGAGCCGCTTACTAGGCTGGCGCAAAACGTCTTCCTTGCCGCGCCTACGCCTTCCCAGCATGCGGCGTTGGCCGCTTTCACTCCAGAGTGTCGAGATATTTTGGAAGCGCGTAGATCGACGCTCAAGCAGCGACGCCAAGTGTTGTTGGATGGGCTAGCGCAGTTGGGGCTTGCCCCGGACCTGCCACCTCAAGGGGCTTTTTATCTGTGGTTGGATATTTCCCATTACAGCCGAGATAGCCAGGCATTCTGTGAGCGGTTGCTGGTCGAGGAGAACGTGGCAATTACTCCGGGCATTGATTTTGCGCTGGAGGGCGGCGAACACCATGTGCGCATTGCCTTTACTAACAGCGTTGAACGGTTGCAGGAGGCCGTAGAGCGCATTGGCCGTTTCGTGAGTCGACTATGACGACCTATCCTGAGTTGGTATCTGGGGTGTTGCTGCGTCGTTATAAACGCTTTTTAGCCGATGTAAGGCTGGAGGGTGGCGAGGAAGTCGTCGCCCATTGCCCCAACACGGGCTCAATGAAGGCGGTGAATGTGCCCGGTTGTCGAGTGTGGCTGTCACGGAGTGATAATCCCAAGCGCAAGCTGGCCTGGACCTGGGAATGGATTGAGTTGCCACAGTCAGAGGGTGCCTTGGCGCTGGCTTCTGTCCACACTGGCCGCGCCAACCGCATCGTGGAGGAGGCCATTTTAGCCGGTGATATTGCGCCATTGGCAGGCTATCAAACGCTCAAGCGGGAAGTGAAGATCAGTGACGCAAGGCTCGATTTCCGGCTGAGTGATCCTGATAAGGGCGAGGTTTTTATTGAAGTTAAGCAGGTCACCCTTAAAGAAGCCGATGGACATGGTTATTTTCCTGATTCGGTCAGCGTGAGGGGCACCAAGCATTTGCATACATTAACCGCGCTGGCCGAGCTGGGCGAAAGGGCCGTGCTGCTGTTTTGTGTCGCCCATGAAGGTATTCACGATGTAGCCCCAGCGGCCCATATCGATCCCATCTATGCGGCGGCGCTAGCCGCAGCAGTAGATGCTGGGGTTGAGGTGTTGGCTTACGGTATTACGCTAGATTGGCAGGCAGGAGCGCCGGTAGCGGTGCGATTAGCACGACCGCTACCGGTGCGAATTTAACGCTCGATATAAAAACGCTGAATAAAACTGACCCGCTCGGGACTGGCATTGCGGTCGTAGCGAACGTCCAAGTTAAAACGTGTGGGCTCGTCGTGGCGCAGGGCGAAGGTGGCCAAGTGATAAGTGGCATCACCATCGTGCACAGTACGAAAGCTTAGCGACTCTTGGGCGTCGGTGAGGCCTGTCACGTGGCCTTGTACGCTAGCGTTAACGGCACGGGTGCTGCCGTCCTCTTGGCGTTCGCGTACGCTTACATTAACCAATCCGAGACCTGCACTGCGCTGAATTCCGTGCGCTTGGGCAACTTCAGGGGTGAGGAAGCTGGTGGCCACAGCACTGTAATGGATCTCATAGTCGCCTATCCGTACCAGCTGCTCAGCTACCGCTTGTGTGGCGAGGAGCAGTGAGCAAAGCAGCGTAGTAAGCAGGGTTGTTCTGCGTAACGCTCGATAAACCATGGCAGGTCTCCTCTTATGGGTCGATATGGCGAGTTAACGTAAAATAAATTAGCGACGGCGCACTCTAAAAATAGCAATTTCACCGAACAAGTTGGGCCACCACTTGGATGTCCAGTGCCCTTTGTGATCGCCAACCCCTACCGCGCGATCCACAATTACCAACCCTTTTTCACGGCACAAATGCTCGAAGTCGTTAAAGGTAGAAAGGTGGATGTTGGGTGTGTCATACCAGGCATGGGGTAGCGATTTAGAGACCGGCATATAGCCACGTAGGCCAAGATGAATTCGGTGACGCCAATAAGCAAAATTAGGAAAGGTGATAATGCCTTCCTCGGCGACACGTAACATTTCATCAAGCATTTTATCCGGGCGACGTAGTGCCTGAAGCGCTTGGGTCATAATGACTTGATCATAGCTGTTGTCGCAGAAACTACCCAGGCCATCATCCAGGTTATGCTCAATAACGTTCACGCCCCTGGCGACACACTGGGTAATACCGTCGGGGTCGATCTCTAAACCGTAGCCGGTAACATTTTTCTCCTGTGCTAAGCGCTCAAGCAGAGCACCATCACCGCAGGCTAAATCCAGCACGTGAGCCCCTTGGGGCACCCAGTCGTAAATCAGTTCAAGATCCGCACGCATTACAGGGTCTCCTCCCTGGCTGTTTCTTCGATATTCAGCTCTCGGGCGATGCGAGTCATAAATGCGCTGAACAGAGCGTGGTAACGTGGCTCGGGCAGTAAGAAGGCATCATGCCCGTGAGGAGAGTCGATATTGGCATAGCTAACCGATTTGCCAGCGCGGGTGAGCGCGTCGACGAGTTCTCGAGAGCGAGAAGGTGGGAAACGCCAGTCAGTGGTAAAACTAACAACCAGAAAAGGGCACTTTGCTGGTGCTAGTGCGCTGGCTAGGTCGCCTGCTTGAGTGGCTGCGGGATCGAAGTAGTCAAGGGCCTTGGTCATTAACAGGTAGGTGTTAGCGTCAAAGGCGGTGGAGAAGGTATCGCCCTGATAGCGCAGATAAGACTCAACCTGGAACTCGACATCAAACCCAAAGTTCAAATCGTTGCTGCGCAAATCGCGGCCAAACTTACTGCCCATTGCATCTTCGGAGAGGTAGGTGATGTGGCCCACCATGCGTGCCAGTTTCAAACCACGCTTGGGGACCGTGTCGTGCTCTGCATACCAACCGTCGAAGAATTCAGGGTCAGAGCGAATCGCCTGACGAGCCACTTCGTTAAAGGCAATATTCTGGGCGGAAAGCCGGGGGGTGGCGGCAATCACTACCGCATTGGCGACACGTTCAGGGTAAGTCATTGTCCACTGAAGCACCTGCATACCACCCAGGCTACCGCCCACTGCTGCGGCCCAGCGCTCAATGCCTAGTTGATCGGCTAGGCGCGCTTGGCTGGCTACCCAGTCACTGACAGTGACCATGGGGAAATCAGGCCCCCACTGGCGGCCGGTTTCAGGGTTGTGGCTAACAGGGCCTGTGCTGCCATGGCAGCCGCCCAGATTGTTTAGCGATACCACAAAAAAACGGTTGGTATCGATAGATTTTCCGGGGCCGATATGAGCATCCCACCAGCCAGGTTTGCGGTCTTCGTCACCGTGATAGCCCGCTGCGTGGTGGTGTCCCGATAACGCATGGCAGATCAACACAGCGTTACTACGCTCAGCGTTTAACGTGCCGTAGGTTTCGTAGATAAGCTCGTACTCAGGCAGCACCTTGCCACAAGCAAGCGGCAGCGGCGTATCAAATTTCGCTACATGGGGGGTGACGAGGCCAACGGAGTCCGCCGGCCGGTCAACGAAAGTGAGAGTGTCTGAATCAGGCATCGAAAGCGCTAGTCCTGCAAAAAATAAATCCTGCTAAAAAGAGGCCCTGGGGAATATTGCGCGGTTACAGCCCAACCAGTGCGCCAGAGATACCCGCAGCGCGGATCAAAGCCCCCACTACTAAGCCATCCACCAAATTAATCGCAATAAACACCACGATGGGTGATAAATCGATCATGCCGAGTGGCGGAATGACTTTCCGAACAGGCGCCATAATGGGCTCGACTAGCTGCATGACCAGCAAAGCACCTGGGTGGCTAGCATTCGGGGCGACCCAGCTCAGAATAATCATCACAATCATGGCAAAGAAATAGATCTTTAATATGGCGTTAGCCAGTGCCGCAATGCCCGCAATCAGTAGTCCTGGAATGGGCGGCATGCCAACGCCAATCACCATGAAAATTGCCAGCATGCTAACCACTTTCAGCACAAAACCCGCGGCCAGCGTGGCAAGGTCAAAGCGCCCAGCGACGGGACCTAAGAAGCCCTGAAATAGCCCTACAACAGGCTGGGTAATTTTAACCACTGATTGGCTAAGCGGGTTGTAATAATCTGCCCGCGATGCCTGCAGCAAAAAGCGCAGCATCAGTAAGAATAAATAAATATTGATTAACGAGTTAACAAGCATTAACCCGGCACTGCCCACTTGACTACCCATTGCGGCCTCTCCGTTGCAAAGTTACGTATTTAGTTGGCGCTAAGTTCCTTGGACATTGCTTCTGCGCGCTGGGCACAGGCCTGCATGGCGTCGGCGATGGTGGCGCGTAGTTGCGCATCTTCCATGTGCTGAATCGCGCGTTCTGTTGTGCCGCCTGGTGACATAACATTTTGTTTAAGTGTGGCCGGGTCTTTGTCACTGCGCTGGGCCATAGTGGCGGCACCTAGCGCCGTTTGAATGGCCAAGCGTCGCGCCGTGGCGGCAGGCAAGCCTAGTTTGACAGCGGCTTCTTCCATCGCCTCAAACATTAGAAAGAAGTAAGCTGGCGCACTGCCTGATACCGCAGTTACCGCATCAAGCAGGCCCTCTTCTTCAACCCACTCCACAATGCCAACCGCTTCCATAAGCTGTGTTGCTAGCGTGCGTTGCTCCTCGCTCACCGCGCTATTGGCATATAAGCCGCTGGCACCGATACCAACCAATGCAGGCGTGTTGGGCATGCAACGAACTAACGCATTATTACCGCCTAGCCATTGATCAATGGTGGCTGCATCGAGACCTGCCGCGATCGAAATAATCAGCGGTGATTGCTGTTGTACGTTATCCCGCATCGCTTCGCATACGCTGCGCATAATCTGGGGTTTTACCGCGAGTACGACCACGTCGGCGTCTTCGACGGCGGCGTTATTATCGGTGTTTGTGTTAATTCCTAAACGTGCTGCTAAAGGCGTTAACTCGCTTTCATTAGGTGCGGTGGCCGTGATGTCGCTAGGAGACACGCCACTATCGATGAGGCCGCCGATAATGGCGCTGGCCATATTGCCTGCGCCAATGAAGGTAATCTTGCTCGCCATGTGGGTATCCTTATTGGGTAAAAAAGCTGCATCGGGCAGCATGGGCTGTCAGTCGTCTTTACGCTCTTCAATTAGCAGTGTTACTGAGTCGCGTGTTGAGTGGTGCGTGCGCCAAAAATCGCCGTTCCTAAACGTACCAGCGTTGCGCCCTCTAAAACAGCGGCTTCTAAATCGTCGCTCATCCCCATCGATAGCGTATCCAGAGGGGCATCCGGGAGCGCTGTCTGAAGGGTTTCCAAAAGTTGTCGCAAGGCCGCAAGCGGCGCCCGCTGTTCTGCAAGGCTGTTGGCCGGGGCCGGAATCGCCATGAGTCCACGTAGACACAGCCGTGGCAGGGCGGCCACTTCTTTCGCTAGTGCCATTACCTCATCGGGCATGACGCCCGACTTTGAAGCCTCGCGGCTAATATTGACCTGCAAACAAATGTTGAGTGGCGGTAAGTGTTCCGGGCGTTGTTCGCTAAGCCGTTTGGCAATTTTTAAGCGGTCAACGCTATGTACCCAAGCGAAGCTTTCTGCCACTGCGCGGGTTTTGTTGGACTGTAGTGGGCCAATAAAATGCCACACAATACCGTCTAAGTCGGCCAGTTCGACTTGTTTTTCCAGGGCTTCTTGCAGATAGTTTTCGCCGAATTCACGCTGACCATGCTGCCAGGCTTGGCGAATCATGGAAGCGGGCTTTGTTTTACTAACGGCTAGCAGCGTTGCGCTATCGAGTGGGCGTTCAGCCTTTTTTAATGCGTTACTCAGGCGTTCGTGGGCCTGGGCGAGTGACTCGGGAAGCGCGATGTCTGTCATACTCAAGCACCTTACCACTGCTGGGAAAAGAGAGGTGGATATTACCGAACTGCTGGTGTTCTCGGCAAAGCAGAATGCATCTAATCAGCACCTTTCTGCTGGGCTTCCACCTATGATACGTGCTGATGGTGTTAGCCGTTGACTTAATCTACCCGCCATGGGGAGCGTTGGTGTCAATCAGCAGGCGTAAATGCCACCCAGAACTCTCGGGCCACTGGCGCCAGTGACAGAAGGTAAGTTGCCGGGCAGATCGTGTAAACGTTGATGGGCAAGCCAGGCAAAAGCGCCTGCTTCAATCCAGTCTTCGGGCCAGCCTAAGTCGGCGGGAGACTTAAACGTCGCATGGGGCAAATGCGCCGCTAGCCTCGCCATTAAATAGCTGTTATGTGCACCGCCGCCGCAAGCAATTAAGGTCATGCTATCGTGGGTCGCGGGCAATTGTTGAATACCCTGGGCAACGCTTATCGCGGTCAGTTCCGCTAACGTAGTTTGCACATCGCAAGCAGTTTCATTGCCCGTTAGCTTGTTTTCTAACCAGGCCAAGTGGAATAGTTCGCGCCCGGTGCTGCGCGGCGGCGGTTGATGAAAAAAAGGCTCGCTAAGCAGGCGTTTTAGTAGCGCTTGATCGACCTGTCCGCGAGAGGCCCAGGTGCCATTTTGGTCAAAGCGTCCGTCGTGATGTTTTGAGAACCAAGCATCTAACAGCACATTAGCGGGTCCTGTATCAAAGCCAATGGCAGGAATGCTGGTATCGCTGGGTAGCCACGTCAGATTCGCAAAGCCTCCTAGGTTTAAAACAAGCTGCTCGCTTGTCTGGCGACCAAAAAGGGCTTGATGAAATGCTGGTGCCAGCGGCGCTGCTTGACCACCAGCGGCTAAGTCTCGTCGGCGAAAATCAGCCACCACCGTGCAGCCGGTTAATTCGGCCAACAGGCTGGGATTGTCCAGCTGTAGTGTATAGGCAGGGCCGCCGTGGTGGCCGCTGGGAGCATGCTCGATTGTTTGTCCATGGCTACCAATAGCACTAATTTGCGCTGCTGAGACCTGTTGCTGAGCCAGCAGTGCTTTCACAGCGTTTGCCTGTAGCTGGCAAAATTCGGTTTCGGCCGCTGCCAGCTCAGCAAAGCTCACTTGCTCGGCATGACACAAGTTCAGCAGTAGGTTATGAAGCGACTGAGGCATGGGCGACGCATGCGTAGCAATGAGCTCCGGTGGCGAGTGCGGCGTTATAGCGACCAACGCCGCATCAATGCCGTCCAGGCTGGTGCCCGACATTAAGCCAACATAGTACGACGGTAAGGTAGGGTGGGGCGTTTTCATAAAGCGGCTCATCCAAAACGTAGTGAAGGCTCAACCAAGGCGATAGGGCATGGTAACATCGCCGGTTATTCGATATCTGACGCCTATATGGCACATATTACATGGAGAGAGAGGCAATGAGTGAGGTGGATCAGGCGTTAGCGCTACTGTCGCGAGGCACGCATGAAATCCTGGTAGAGGATGAGCTGAAGAAAAAGCTGGCGTCTGGCCGTAAGCTGCGTATTAAAGCAGGGTTTGATCCGACAGCACCTGATTTGCACCTTGGGCATAGTGTGCTGCTGACGAAAATGCGCCAGTTCCAGGATCTCGGGCACACCGTTATTTTCTTGATCGGGGATTTCACTGGTCGTATCGGTGACCCCACTGGCAAAAACGTTACTCGTAAACCGCTCACCGAGGCCGACGTAAAAGCCAACGCTGAAACCTATAAAGAGCAGGTGTTTAAAATCCTCGATCCCGAAAAGACCGAGGTGCGCTTTAACGCCGAATGGTTTGGTGAATTAAGCGCCGCTAAAATGATTGAGTTGGCAGCGCAAAGCACGGTCGCGCGGATGCTTGAGCGTGATGACTTTGAAAAGCGTTATAAAGCTAACCAATCTATCGCGATCCACGAGTTTCTCTACCCGCTCGTCCAAGGCTACGACTCAGTCGCGCTTGAGGCGGATGTTGAGTTAGGTGGGACCGATCAGAAATTTAACCTGTTGATGGGCCGAGAAATTCAAAAGCACTTCGGCCAAGAGCCTCAGGTCGTGATCACCATGCCGCTGCTCGAAGGCCTGGACGGCGTGCAGAAAATGTCCAAGTCGTTGGGCAACTATGTTGGTGTCGATGAAGCGCCGGGCTCTATGTTCAATAAGCTAGTGTCTATGCCCGATAGCTTAATGTGGCGTTACTTTGAGCTGCTCTCTTTGAAATCCAACGAAGAGATCGATGCGCTCAAGCAGAGCGTTGAGGCGGGGGCTAATCCGCGTGACGTGAAAATGGAGCTAGCCCGTGAGCTTATTGCCCGTTACCACGGCGATGAAGCTGCCGCCAATGCACACAAGTCGGCGGGTAATCAGCTAGCGGAAGGTGAGTTGCCGGAAGACCTACCTGAAGTAGAAGTAGATTTCGAAGGTAATGAGCAGGCGCCTATCGCGGCAGTACTCAATCGCTCTGGTCTCACCAAGAACAGTGCGCAAGCCAAAGACATGTTGAAAAACGGTAGTGTGAAAGTCGATGGGGATGTTGTTGCCCAAGACACGATGTTAGCTACGGGTAGCGCCTACGTTATCCAGGCAGGTAAGAAACGTTATGCTCGTGTGACGCTTACCTAACGTTTTCGATAACTTTCTCAAAAAACCACTTGCCAAGACGGCAGCGAATCCGTAAAGTACGC
>NZ_JABUZE010000001.1:0-19147 GCF_014897805.1 Halomonas sp. 3F2F | reverse complement strand
ATCCTACATACATTATGCACGAAAACTTTCGGTTAGGCACTTAAACAAGCTGCCCGAACGCCATAGCGTTTAGCATTGGTTAATGAAAGCAGGTTATTAGGGCCAGGCGCCATATTAAGGGCGAAGCAGGCAGGGATAAAAAACAGCAGTGTTGTCAGGTTCATAAAAGCCCGTTCCTATTAGCTCGCATGAGCTTCCACTCATTATTTCACCATCGATCCAGCTAGATTAACCTTTAATTAGGATTTTGCTCAACGTTAAAAAAAGCAGGCGCTGCTGGCCTGCTCTCTTAACGTATCGTTTTTTTACTCTTCTTGTATCAATCTGCTTGTATCAACAGACTTGTGGCTCGCTTGCTGTACGACATGCCCTGACGCTTTCTGCCAGCTCACTGACTAAGCCATGCACTCGCTCCACTGCTTCATCAGGCGTGCTGGCGTGTTCGATGCAGTCAACAAGCGCGGAGCCGACCACCACCGCATCGCTAAAGCGGCCAATGGTAGCGGCTTGTTCGGCGGTGCGAATTCCAAAGCCAACGGCAATGGGTAGCTCGGTATATTCGCGGAGCTGAGCAACCGACGCCTCTAACCGTTGTGGTGTTGGCGCACTACCGCCAGTAACCCCCGCCACCGATACGTAGTAGATAAACCCAGAGGTGTTGCTGAGTACTTTGGGCAACCGTTTAGCATCGGTGGTCGGGGTGGCTAAGCGGATAAAATCAATGCCGTGCTGAGCTGCTGGCTGGCAGAGTTCTTCATCATGCTCAGGGGGTAAATCCACCACAATCAGCCCATCGACTCCAGCGCTGGCGGCCTCCGTTAAAAAGCGCTCAACGCCATAGCAGTAAATCGGGTTGTAGTAACCCATCAGTACGATCGGCGTGGTGCTATTCTGTTCGCGGAAACGGCGCACCATTTCCAACGTTTTAACTTGGGTTTGGCCGCCTTCAAGGGCACGCAGCGCGGCTTTTTGAATCGCGGGACCATCGGCCATAGGGTCACTGAACGGCATGCCGAGTTCGATGATATCCACCCCTGCTTCTGGTAACCCATGCAGCAGACGGCGTGAAGTCTCCGCGTCTGGATCACCTGCGGTGAGGTAGCTAACCAGCGCTGGGCGGTTCTGCTGCTTTAGCGCGGCAAAGCAGTCTTTAAGACGAGTGGGGGTATTCATAACAGTCTCCTGGTTCGCACTCATTGGAATTTCTCACCTAGATGATGGGCGACGCTCATCATGTCTTTGTCGCCACGACCGCTAAGGTTGACCACCATTAAGTGCTCACGGGGAAGCCGGGGCGCACGCTTAGCCACTTCCGCCAAGGCGTGGGCAGTTTCCAGGGCGGGAATAATGCCTTCCTGACGGCAACAGATCTGGAAGGCTTCCAACGCTTCATCGTCTGTGGCGGAAACGTACTCAACCCGCCCCTGCTCGTGGAGCCATGCGTGTTCTGGGCCGATACCGGGATAATCCAGCCCTGCGGAAATCGAGTGGGCGTCAATAATCTGGCCATCTTCGTTTTGCAGCAGGTAGGTGCGGTTACCATGCAGTACGCCAGGCGTCCCGCCGTTCAAGCTGGCGGCATGCAGGCCGCTTTTAACGCCTTTGCCGCCCGCTTCTACGCCAATCATCTGCACATCTGGGTCGTTTAAGAACGGATGGAATAGCCCCATAGCGTTTGATCCGCCACCAATACAGGCCACCAGCGAATCCGGCAAACGCCCCTGCTTTTCGAGCATTTGGCTGCGGGTTTCATGGCCAATCACTGCTTGGAAGTCACGCACCATCGCAGGGTACGGGTGCGGTCCAGCCACGGTTCCAATAATGTAGAAGGTATCATCTACGTTAGTCACCCAGTCGCGCAGCGCTTCGTTCATGGCATCTTTGAGTGTGCCGGTGCCGGAGGTGACGGGAATCACCTCAGCCCCCAGTAGTTTCATGCGGAACACGTTAGGCTGCTGGCGTTCGATGTCGGTTGAGCCCATATAGATGACACACGGCAGGCCAAAACGCGCTGCTACCGTGGCGGTGGCCACGCCGTGCATACCGGCGCCGGTTTCAGCAATAATGCGCTTTTTGCCCATCTGCTTGGCTAGCAGTACCTGGCCAATGCAGTTGTTAATTTTATGCGCGCCGGTGTGGTTTAGCTCTTCGCGCTTGAGATAAATACTTGCCCCACCGAAGTGTTCGGTCAGTCTTTCAGCGAAATAAAGCGGGCTTGGCCGCCCGACGTAATCCCCCTGAAAATAGGCTAACTGGCGCTGAAATTCGGGGTCATTTTTAGCAGCAGCGTATTCATCTTGCAGCTCTAAAATAAGCGGCATGAGTGTTTCAGCGACAAAGCGGCCGCCGAAGCTGCCAAACAGTCCGTTGGTATCGGGCAGGTTCACGAATTGGTTCATCACGACCTCTGAGTGCGGTTTGGGAAGCGGTTTTGAGTGCAATGAAAGTAGCGCAAGCGCACGAAGATAAAAATCGATAAGATGTCACCAATAGGTGAGTTTTAGTCAACTATTAAAACAGAACATCATTATGGGATCAGCAATGCAGAACAGCATGCCGCCGCTTAGCGCCCTGCGCGCCTTTGAAGCCACTGCCCGATTGGGTAGCGTAACTGCTGCTGCCGATGAGCTAAGCGTTACCCATGGCGCGGTTAGCCGCCAACTTAAAAGCCTGGATGAGCATTTTGGTGTAGCGCTATTTGCAAAAGCAGGGCGTGGACTGGTGCTGACTCACCATGGTGAGCAACTGCAAAGCGGCGTGGGCGAGGCATTTAGCAAACTGCGCAATAGTTGCACAGCACTCAAGCATGATGTGGAAGAAGCGCCCTTTACTCTGGCCTGCCCTGGCAGCCTGCTAGCGCGCTGGCTAATTCCCCGCCTGGATCGCCTGAACCAAGAGCTGCCGCAACTGAAGCTAAAAGTCGTGGTAAGTGACAGCGAACTGCCCGGTCAACAGGTAGATACCAGCGCCACCCTGGCGTTTATTGAACCGCCCTGGCCCGCGGATGTGGAGGTTATCGAGCTACTTTCCGAGCAGATTTGCCCAGTAGCAAGCCCACTACTAGCAGCACACCTCGACCCAGCCAAGCCAGAATCGTTATTTGCCAACAAGCTGTTAGTGACCGCTTCACGTCCCCAGGCGTGGCCACAGTGGGCGAGCGCCAAAGGGCTGGCGCAACGTGCATTGGAGGATGCCCTTCAACAGGGCCAAGGGTTTGCCCATCTTTATTATCTGATTGAAGCCGCAGTAGCGGGCTTGGGCGTAGCAATAGCGCCCAAGCTACTGGTGGAAGACGATTTACGCAGCGGGCGGCTTGTGGCCCCCTGGGGAAGTATCGAAACGCCCGCCCGCCTCTGCCTATGGCTGCCGAAACAAACCAACAGCCGCCGCAGCGAGCCACTGGCAGAGTGGCTTAAGCAGGAATTGGGGGCTGGCCACTGCTAGTCTGGCTACTCCTTTAGCGCTTGTTTGCACAAAGTATGTGGGCTATTTGTTCACGCACCCAACGATGCGCACTGTGACCATGGTTACGCTCATGCCACACCATACCGACTTTGAATCCCAGTGATTTAATGGGGGATTCAACAATTTTAAGGTCGGAACGTTGGGCGACTAAACGCCGTGGTACCAGCGCCACAAGAGGCGAGTGAGCAACAATTTCAGGGATGAACAGGAATGAAGCGGTCGATAGCACAACATTGCGCTTATAGCCCAATGTGTGTAAGACCTGATCCACTGGGGTGAAGAAATTGTCTCCACTGAGCGACACAATCACATGCTCAAGTTGGACATAATCTTCAATTGTCATTTCATCACTGAGTCGCGGGTGGTTCTCGCAGCCAACCAACACATAGGTTTCGTCGTACAGGGGTCTTGATCGTAAAGTCTGTGGTGCTTCTTCTGGCGTCATAAGTGCAAGGTCCACTTCACCACACGCCATCAGGGCTTCCAACCGAGGTGGTTCCAGATTACGTATTGCGATCCTGACGCCGGGTGCCTCTCGCCTTAACTCGTTCATGATCGACAAACCAACAACCGTTTGCAGATAGTCGGTACATGCAATCGTGATGGTCAGCTTTGCTTGGGCAGGCTCAAAGTGCTGGTGCGTTGTTAGCGTCTCTCGCACCTGATCTAGTGCAAAACGCAATGGGGAAAGTAACTCCAACGCTTTGGCGGTAGGCATCATTCCACGATGAGCAGGAATCAGCAGCGGATCATTGAACATATCCCTAAGGCGACTCAACTGAGCGCTGACAGCAGGCTGGCTCAGATTCAGCCGCGCGGCCGCTCTGGTGACATTTTGCTCTTCAAGCAAAGCCTCTAATGTCACCAACAAATTAAGGTCAAGTCTTTTGGTATCCATGCTTACGATAGTAAGTCATAAAACTATTAATTTCACTGATACTTCAATCTTGCGCACACTGCCTACTGTATCCACTTAGAGTGATAGTCACTCGCTAACTCGCCTCTAGGAGCAGCAAAGTGTCCAAGACCATATTGATGGTGTATGCCCACCCCGAACCCACATCACTAACCCGCCTATTCGTTACCGAAACGATACGAATACTGGAACAACAAGGCCATGTCGTGCTGCAATCAGACCTATATGGCATGGGTTGGAAGGCGACTTTTGATGAGCAGGATTTCCCCAACCGTATAAACCAAGACCGGCTAGATTTTATCCAAGAGTCGCAGCACGCTTATACCAATCACCAACAGACGTTGGATGTTGCCGCAGAGCAAGACAAGCTGCTTGCCGCCGATGCAGTCATATTTCATTTCCCTCTTTGGTGGTTTGGTATGCCCGCCATTCTCAAAGGCTGGATAGATCGCGTGTATGCCTACGGATTCGCCTACGGATACAAAGGCGAAGGTAACCGGTATCGCTATGGGGACGGTATTCTCAAAGGCAAACGAGCCCTACTTTCAGTAATGGTGGGGGGACCAGAGGAGGACTATTCGCCCCGTGGCATTAATGGCCCCTTGGAGGAGTTATTATTTCCCATCACCCACGGCGCTCTCTTTTTTCCCGGCTTGGATGTACTTCCCACCCATGCCGTGTATGGCAGCGGCAAGCTTTCAAAAGCTAACGTAGAGAAAGAACTCGCCACTTGGCACCTTCGCCTCAATCATCTCTTTAATGAATCACCTATTCCCTTCCGGCGCCAAAATGGTGGAGAGTATCAATTTAACATCCTCGCCGATCATATCGCTGCTGGAAAAAAGGGGCTGACCATTCACATCGACAATTAGCCGAGCGGTAGAAATCAAGACCATAAATACAAGGACGCTTAACTATATAGCATTACTAACACATGTAACTTTGGAGTCGAGGGGGAAGGCGCAACACATCATGGCCTCCCCCTTCTGACTCTCTCACTACACAAATGCAGTCTGCTGAAAACTATCCCTGTCAATTACTGTGGCATGCCATGCTTTGAGCTGTGGGTACGCTTCCTTCCAGTGCACTTCTGGCAATCTGAAGGCCACGTACTCTAGCGCAACAGCGCAGGCGATTTCACCAAGAGTCATCGAAGGCGCCAGCTGACTTTCGTGGAGTTCACTGTCCAGTTGCTCCACTATTCGTTGCATGGCTCGCTGACGCCTTCGCCCAAGCTCACTGTGATCAATCTCAGCGCCATAGTGCTTTCTGGCGATAACGGTCGTAAACGCGACATCCATCAGGTTCTGACCAAGCCCGGCCAGATGCAGTACATTCGCTAATCGGGCTTGGGGAATCATGGGCGAGCTAGCACTGACGCTATCAAGATAAACAGCAATCAACATCGACTCGCTAAGTGTCGTGCCTCCATCAGTCACTAGCGCTGGAATTCGCCCGGCGGGATTAACCTCTAGCAGCGCTTGGTCATCTGCCCAAGGGTCGCACCAGCGCAATGTAACGTCATCCACCAGATCCTTCTCAAGTAAGATGATCCGCGCTAGGCGCGCATAGGGTGACGTTGCGTTAAGAAAAAGCTGCATTATGGCCTCCGGTTCTTATTGGAGTGAGGAACAGTAGAGAGAGGGGCGTGACGCTGCTGCTGGCCTCGGCTCAGCAACACCAGTACAAAGCCGCCTACCAACACCAGGCTGCTAATCGCAAATAGCGGTGAATAAGTGCCCCAGGCTACATAGAGCGCCGACATCGCGTAGCCAGCAAACGCTTGAGCCGCAGCGAAAGCGGCAGTCGCTTGTCCCCAGAGCTTTTTGTGGGCGGTAGGGCCGACTAATTCAGCCAGTCGTCCAGACGTCAGCGCAACAATACCTGGGATCATCGCGCCTACCACAAACGATGAAACTGACTGACTAAGCAATGCGAGTGAAAATACGGGCAGGGCCACAGCGGCAGCCTTGGCTAAAAAAGCGAGTGTTAAACCATGATGCCAACCCACTTTTCGCGCCAACGCTCCTACCACCAGTGGCCCGCACACAGCGCCCAAGCCGAAAATACCCCACTGTAGAGAAGCCGCTTGATGCCCTAAGGCATTTTCTCTGGCGAGATAATCCACCCAAAATACGGTGTGCGGAACAAACCCGACGGCATCCAGGGCATACGCCCCGATCACCAGTAGCACAGCGGCGTTTATTCCAGCATACCCGGTCTGACTTGTTGACTTTTCCTGACTGGCCAACGGCGGTGAGGAGAGCTGCGTAACGCCCCAGTCACATACCAGAGCAGCGGCAATACAGAGCAGGCCCAGCGTTGCCCAGGTAACCGTTAAGCTTAACTCCAGAAGCACAGGCACCACCGATGCGGAAAGCAGCGCACCGAAGCCAATGCCAGTAAACACCAAGGCACCGACACTCGTCCGCCTTTCCGGAGGGGTGGTCGACAGAGCCAACGATGGGCCAACCACCATAAGAATGGCGCCAGCAATACCTGAGACTAATCGCCAAAAGAAAAACCAGCCAAAACTGCCCGCCCCTGCACAGAGAAAAAAGCTCAGTGCAATCGCTACGAAACTTGCCCCCATCACCGCGCGAACAGAAAAACGCTCACTTAGTGCATGAGCAGACAACGCACCAATAAAGTAGCCGAGAAGATTAGCAGCCCCTAGATAAGCCCCTTGGCTGGCACTGAACCACCCTTCTTGAATCAGTGCCGGTAATAGTGGTGTGTAGGCAAAACGGGCAATGCCTATTCCCGCCAAGGTGGCCATCACACCGGTCATCAGAGCAGGCAAGTCTTTGCTATTGATCATATCGTATCCTTCCTAAATCGCTGTGCGGCAAGATTGGCAACAGGCGTATTTACCAGTAGCTTACCCACCCCAACAATTCTTTAGAAACGATTTATAATGATAGCCTCTATCTTTTTTTGAGATAGCTCTTAAGATAGCTTTTGAGATGGCTTTTGAGATAGTTCTTGAGACAGTGGCCATTTAAGGGAGATGGGCATGCAATTTAAATCATTGCGGCTGTTTATGGCGGTGGCAGAAACCGGCAGCTTCATGGCTGCCGCAAAGCAGCTGCACACGGTGCAATCTAACGTGACCACGCATATCAAAAAACTTGAGGAGGAATTAGGCGCGCAGCTGGTTCATCGCACGGGTGGCGTGCGCCTTACATCTGCAGGGCTAGCGTTACTGGATTATGCAGAACGGTTGCTGGCAGTGCATGACGAAGCATTGATGCTGTTTCAAAGCGCAGAGAACGCAACAGGCCAGCTGCGCTTGGGGTCGATGGAAACGACTATGGCGCTACGCCTTCCCCCGATATTAGCGGCCTATCATGCTGACTTTCCAGAGGTTGATATGACGCTGGCGACCGGCCCCACCGCCAGCTTGATCGAGAAGCTGATGGACGGTCAGGCGGATGGTGTGTTTGTGGCCGGCGCTATCGATCATCATCGCTATCATTCGCTCAAAGTCTTCAGCGAACAGCTTGTGCTGGTAAGCTCAAGTCCCATGACGAGCGCACCCAGCTCGGAAGAACTACTAACCGCAACGTTTCTCGCATTTCGCCAGGGATGTAGTTACCGGCAACGTATCGAACTGCTGCTGGCATCTCAAGGAATTAATGCCGTGCGTGTTTTTGAGTTTGGCACGCTAGACGCCATGCTTGGTTGCGTAGCAGCCGGGATGGGATACACCGTGCTGCCACGTATTATCATTGAAGCGCACCAGCACCGCTTCGGCATTCACGCGCTGGAACTACCCTCCGCCATTGCCAATATCGATACCTATTTTGTTACTTCAGAACCCGCTACCTGGTCGCCCGCATTAGCCCGTTTTGTCGATACGTTACACCAGCAAGCCAGGTTATAGACGCTTCATTCCTTCTGAGCAATTAAGGACGTGTCTACACCGTTCGCCAAAGATTCTGTTTCGGCAATTTCGATCAGCCGGCGTACCGCCGACACCCCTGAATCCCTGCGCCACACCAGCATCAGAGGCAAAGCTAGCTTGAGATCCTTTAAGCGATGGCTTACCACCCCTTCTGGTGCCCCTGCCATGGTCATGGCCGGTAAAATACTGCAGCCCATGCCAGCAGCCACCAAATACAACATAGTAGCGTTGTCAGTTCCCTCCTGTACCACATGAGGAGTGAACCCCGCTCGCTGAAAGGCGTGAATCAGCTTGTCGTGATAGACCGGGGTGGCGCTACGATCAAACCAGATAAAGTTCTCGTCATTGAGCTCGGCTAGGTATCGCGGCGGGTGTCGCGCTAGGCGTGAGGTGGCACTGGTAACCAATACGAGATGATCTTCATACAAGCAATGGCTACAGAGGCTGTCATCGTCTTCCGGAGGGAAGAACAACATGCCAGCATCCAGCCTCCCACGGCGAATTGCATCGACCTGAGGCCCCGAAAGCAGCGACTCCACCTTCAGCGTGACCTCAGGATATTGCTCGCGGAAACGGTTGAGCAAACCGATTATCTGCGGCACCCATAAGTGCATCACCGTCACCCCCAGACGCAACTCACCGAATTGGCCGTCGGCGATGCGCCGTGCATTACGCTTGGCCTGTTCGAATTCGCCAAGTAAACGCCGAGTATCACGGTAGAACGATTCGCCTGCGGCAGTCAGGCGAACGCCATGCCGTGAACGAGTCAGCAACGTTGTACCGACCTCATCTTCAAGCAGCAGCAATTGACGTGACAGGGCTGGCTGAGCAAGTGGTATCCGTCGTGCTGCTGAGGAGATAGCTCCCTCCTCTACGACGGTCTGAAAATATTTTAAGCGTTTGAAGTCCATCTCATTCCCATTGAATGACACGCCGTGGCTCTTTCCATCCAATATAAGCATGGAAAGCTAATAAAAAAACTATTTTCTCTATGCCACCGAAACAACCAAGATGAATTGGCCCATCCAACAACTATGCGAATCGACTATGACAGAACTCATCAACGCAAATTTCTTCGAGCGTCACCACGCCGAGCTGACCCAAATGCGGCACGAGCTGCATCGTCACCCAGAGCTAGGGTTTCAGGAACATGCCACGGCTAAGCGCATCGCTGAAGAACTAGAACGTCTCGGTTTGACCTTTGAAACTGGCATCGGCAAAACCGGTATCGTTGCGACTGTCACCGGTGATCAGCCCGACAATGGACGCCAGATTGGTCTACGCGCCGATATGGACGCTCTACCGATCCAAGAGCTTAGCGAGCACAACCACACATCCGAAGTACCCGGCCGAATGCATGCCTGCGGCCATGATGGTCACACGACCCTGCTGCTTGGCGTCGCCCGCTACCTGGCTGAACACCGCGACTTCGCTGGCACCATTCACCTAGTCTTTCAGCCCGCAGAAGAGGGCTTAGGTGGTGGCCGGGCAATGGTTGAAGAGGGGTTGTTCGAGCGCTTTCCTATGCAGGCCATCTACGCCCTGCACAACTGGCCTTCTCTGCCTGCTGGCCAAGTGGCCGTCCGCTCAGGTGCCATCATGGCAGCCACCGATCGGCTCGATATCCGTGTACGCGGAAAAGGGGGCCATGGAGGCGTCAACCCACACCTATCGACAGATCCTGTGCGTATGGCGGGTGCCCTGATTCAAAATCTTCACTCCGTGGTCGCACGTGATATTAATCCTCTCTCCCCCGCGGCTCTCAGCCTGTGTGGATTGCAGGGGGGCGACATTGACGGTTTCGCCATTATTCCCGATGAAGTACGCATCAGCGGTACAGCACGAAGCCTTGATGCCGACACTCAGGATCGTATTGAGCATGCTGTTCGCCGTGTTTGTGAAGGGGTGGCCATTGCCCATGGCGGCGACATTGAGGTCGACTACCAGCGCATATTCCCAGCGACGGTCAATAGCGAGGCGGAAACCCGCCACGTAGAATCCTGCGTTGTGCAAACACTCGGCGAAGCAGCCCTAGTGCGTGACGTCGCCCCTAGCCTTGGCGGCGAAGATTTCTCCTTCATGCTGCAGCGTTGCCCAGGAGCCTACTTCTTCCTCGGTACAGCCAAGGATGAGTCCACCGCACCATTACACAACGCTCGTTACGACTTTAACGACGACATTATTCCCACTGGTTGCCAACTGCTGGTGGCAATCGGCCTCGGCGCACTCGCTGCCGCCTGAACGAGGCCTGTTCTACTACCGATAACACCACAATAACGAGGTATGCATATGAAATCCCGGCCCTCGCTTCCCCCTAGGGGATTGCTGATTTACTTCACTATCTGTGCGCTAGCGATGATCTGGCCTGGCGCATTAGTGGCCAACCGCATCGAACCGATGGTGATTGGCTTGCCCTTCTTCATGTTCTGGTACGTCGCTTGGGTCTTTGCCCTATTTGTGGGGCTAGTGATTGCCTATCGTCACGATGCCGCGCAGGAGGTGAACGATGAGTGATTCACTGCTGATCACTACCATCACCCTAGCCTATCTACTGATCGTTCTGGCGGTAGGCCTGCGAGCAAGACATAACCAGAGCTCTTCTCTGGAAGGCTACGTCGCTGGTGGGCGCCACATGGGGCTACTGGTGCTGTTTTTCATTCTTGGAGCGGAGATATTCTCTGCTTTCGCCTTTCTTGGGGCCCCTGGCTGGGCCTACAGCAAGGGGGCGCCGGCACTCTATATCATCGCCTACCTGGCGCTCGCTGTGATTGTATGGTGGTTAATCGCTCCATATATTTCGCGGCTTGGCCGCCGCCATGGCTTCCTGACCCAGGCGGAGTTCCTCTCCGCCTGTTATCCAACTCGGGGTAATCTGCTGGGGTTGTTCATCGGTGTGGTCAGCGTACTGGCGATGATCCCCTACCTAACCATTCAGATCGCTGGTGCAGGGCTGCTCTTCGAGGCTGCAACCTCAGGCACCATTCCGTTCTGGCTCGGCAGCTTACTAGCCTGTGGCGTGGTGGCGGCCTATGTCTACGCGAGCGGCTTACAAGGCATCGGCTGGACCAACCTGCTTCAGGGCGTGATGATGGTGGGCGTCGCGTGGTTCCTAGGCTTGGCAACGGCTGACCAGTTCTTCGGCGGAGTCGGCGAGATGTTCCGCGAGCTGCAGCGCGAAGCGCCGGAATACCTAACCATGCCCGGTGCTGGCGGCATGGGCTGGGGCGCATTCTCCACAGCAATCCTGGTTAGTGCCCTAGGTTGCGTAATGTGGCCGCACATTTTCATGAAGTTTTATAGTGCGCGCAGTGAGCGAACCCTCAAACAGGTGTTCGTGCTCTACCCACTTTATAGCTATCTGCTGGTGCCATTGCTGATTATCGGCTTCGCTGGAGTTTTACTACTGGAAGATAGCCCACTCGACTCCGCCGATCGCGTGCTGTTGACGTTAGTGGTCGAACTAGCTGACTTCCCTGCGTGGCTAATCGGTATAGCCCTCTCCGGCGCGCTGGCCGCGGCAATGTCTACGGCTGCCAACTTGGCTCATACCTCCGCCACTATTCTGGTAAGAGACGTGGGGCAGCACCTGCCCGTGCTGCGTGGTATATCTGATGACAAGGCACTCAGGCTGACTCGTTACGGTGTGGTGGTGATCTCCTTAGCGGCCTATCTGCTAGCCCTAGCCAATCCTGGCTCATTGGTTGGCCTGTTACTCGGCGCCTATGGCATCGTGGTGCAGTTGCTACCAATGCTGCTTGGTGCACTATTTTGGCGGCGAGCCTCACGCACTGGCGCCTTTGCAGGTCTAGCAATAGGCGCGGCCCTAACCCTATTGTTCCAGTTTGGAGTCAACACTCCATTCGGCTGGCACGCTGGCTTCTGTGGTCTAGTCGTCAATACCGCCGTGTTCATCGGCGTGAGTCTCGTGACACACAGTTCATCATCGTACTCACCGGCCCAGGCTCTCAGTTCTAAAGGCTGACGCTTGGCTTTAACGCTCTCTCCTGGCTACGGAGATCCTGGCTACGGAGATCCTGGCTACGGAGAGGGCGTTGATGGCATCAATTAGAGTCATCCCCCCCGCTTCTCAGCCCATGCCAAGCGAGCGTGGTTACTGGCGACCAGTTCAATAAGAAAGTCCGCCACGGCACGGGTTCGGCGTGATTGTGTCAGGTCTGTTTGGATGACGAGGTAAATAGGCTGGTCCACGCCAATATCAGAAGCAATGCAGACCAACCCCGCCTCCTGAGCCAAAAAGTGCGGTAATACTGCAATCCCCAGCCCAGCTTTAGCTGCCGCGATTTGGGTCGCCACAGAGGTAGTGGTTAACGCGGGTTCTCGCCCGTGTAGAACGCGCTCGACCCACTGTGCTGCAGGCAGGTGGGCTTGCGCCTCCCCCCAGGTGATAAAGGCATCCATGTCGTAGTCGCCAGTATCAAGCGCTGTTTTACGCTGCGCCGCATAGGCTGAGCTAGCGTAAAGCCCATAGCCTAAGGAACCCAAGCGGCGAAGGGTGACATTACCGCGTTCGGGCTTGACCATTCTGAGGGCTAGATCGGCATCACGACGGTGTAGATTGACAGTAGAGATATCCGTCACTAGCTCAAGCGTAATGCCAGGATACTGACGACGAAATTGTGCAAGCGCAGGTAGAATCAATGCCGTTGCCAAATTCTCTGCGGTAGCCAAACGCACTCTACCACTCAGTTGTGAGTGGCGGGACACATCGATGGTAAACGCCACCGCAGCCGCTTCCAGCGCTTCAGCTTTCTCGACCAGCCCTGCGCCTTCCTCGGTCAGTTGGTAGCCCGACTGTTGGCGCACAAATAGCGGTAGTTTAAGCGCTTTTTCCAGCCGTTCAATACGCCGAGAGAGCGTTGCAATGCCCAAATGGAGTTCCGCTGCGGCACCACTCAGGGTGCCGTGACGAGCCACAGCCAAAAAGGCGCGGGTGTCATCCCACACCCACCCACGGGGCATCTGCTTTTCAAAACCGGAAAATGGCTTATCGAACTCGTTCATTTTTTTCATTATGGGATAGTGCCACGCTGTCACTCCGCTACTCAAGAACGGTTCACGGAGAGACAGCATGCAACAACGTACACTTGGCACCGACCTTTCTATTTCCGCCATTGGCCTGGGCTGCATGGGCATGAGCGAATTCTACGGCCCTCGGGATGACAGTGAATCGCTACGCGTATTAGCGCAGGCAGTGGAGCTGGGCATCAACTTTTTTGATACAGCAGATATGTACGGGCCGCACCATAACGAAGAGCTGATTGGCCGCTTTCTCGCTAAGCATAAGCCGCAAGTGCGTATCGCAACCAAGTTTGGCATTGTGCGCAACCCCGGTGAGTATCAACGACGCCTGGACAACAGCGCCGAGTATGCGCGCAAGGCCTGCGAGGCATCGCTGCGGCGGTTAGGGGTCGAGCAAATCGATCTCTACTACGTCCATCGCGTAACCCCGGATGCGCCTATTGAAGAGACCATGGAAGGCCTCACCCAGCTAGTCAAAGAGGGAAAAATTGCCCATATCGGCCTGTGCGAGGTCAGCGCTGACACCTTGCGCCGCGCCCATGCAGTGCACCCGATTACTGCCGTTCAAACCGAGTATTCGCTTTGGACACGCGACGTAGAGCAAGCGGTGCTCCCTACCTGCCAAGAACTAGGCATCGGTTTTGTGCCCTACTCGCCATTAGGCCGGGGGTTCTTAACGGGAAGATTTCAGGATACTGCGGATTTCGAGGAAGGCGATTTTCGCCCTAACTTGCCGCGCTTTTCAGATCAGGCCATGAGCACCAACCGCCGAATCGCCGACGTGATTGGTGAAGTGGCCGCCAACAAAGGCTGCACACCTGCACAGCTATCGCTCGCCTGGCTACTGTCTAAAGGCCCCAACATCGTGCCAATTCCAGGGACTAAGCGGCTGCGCTACCTTGAAGAGAATGCAGCAGCAACGTCGATTACTCTTACCGCTGATGAGCAACGTCAGTTGGAAGCAGCCACCGCACGCATTCCAGTGATCGGTGAGCGCTACACGCCGGAAGGCATGAAAGGGGTTAATGCATGAGTTAACTAACGCCTAATCGCCGCATTATTGGCAGCGGGCGCGGACTTGAGGTGTATAGCCAAACTCCGTTTTGAAGGCAGCCACAAAACTGCTGACGCTTTTATAGCCTACCGTATAGGCCACGGCGGTTGAGCTTTCGCCTCTATCCAGGGCTTCAAGCGCGTTCATCAACTTGAAGCGGGTACGCCATTGGCGAAAGGTCAGCCCGGTGTCGGACTTAAATAGCCTTTCTAGCGTTCGTACGCTCGCCCCGGCAAGGCCCGCCAGCTCAGCTAATGTGTGGCGATTATCCGGGTGGTTGACCATGTGGCTAATGATACGTCGCAACCGCGGGTCAGTCCCAGAAGGTAGCGACAAATTCTCAGCGGGTAGACTATTTAGCTCATCAATCGCGACTAGGCCTAGGCGCGTCGTGCTGGCATCGTCGTCGCGACACTTTAGGGAATCGTTTAGCCTTAGCACAATCTCGCGCATCAACGTGCTCATCGCCACCATCACCACCTGGGTGTCCTGATCACGTGCCCTACAAGTAGGATCAATGTAGAGGTTGCGGGTTTCCACCAGCGTTTCACAACTCACTTGGTGGAGACAGTTACTGGGTATCCACACGCCGTGAGTAGAGGGTACAACCCACACCGCTTGTTCACTGGTAACACGCAGCACGCCGTGTTTAGCCCATAGCAATTGCCCGCGAGGGTGAGCGTGCGGCAATACCCCAGTTTCAGCCTGCATACTGCGAGCATGAGTCAATACAGGGCGACTAGGATCGAGGACGAACGCTATATCACTGGGTGGCGACATTGTCGCTTTATCGCTATTTATTGTCATATCTTGCCCTCAACACGTCAGCATGCAGGCGCTATTGTAGGTTCAGCTGCGCGCACCGCGCAATTGAGCTTATCGCCACCAGGACCTCCTCATGCTTCGTTCACTTCGCTTTTCCCATGCAATAGCAACCGCGGCCTTATTGGTCGCTTTGTTATTGGCATTTTTTCCCTTAGCGGGCAACCCAGCGGCATTTTCTTACAGCGCTGGCATGGTACTGCTCACGCTGGTGCTGTGGAGTACCGGGGTACTCCCCCCATTTCTGACTGGCCTGATCTTCTTTGCGCTGGTTAGCATGTTGGGTCTGCTAGCGCCGGAGCAGCTATTCGCGGGGTTTGGCTCGACAGCCGTGTGGATGGTTATTTCCGGGTTTGTAATTGGTTCTGCCATTACATCAAGCAAACTTGGCGATCGACTAGCGGCCGTATTGGCACCGCTTCTAACGGCAAGCTATCCACGGCTGATTGGGGGATTAGTGTTAACCGCTGTGGCATTGGGCTTTGTGATGCCCTCTTCAGCGGGTCGAGCGGTGGTATTGATTCCTATTGGTTTAGCATTGGCTGAACGAGTGGGCTTTGAGCCGGGCAGCGCTGGCCGACTGGGCGTAGCCACTGCTCTTGCTGCCGCTTGTAACATGCCAAGTTTTGCGGTGCTTCCATCCAACCTCCCTAATATGATTTTGGCAGGTGCAAGTGAAAGTCTATATGGCATTCATTTTGGCTATGCGGAGTATCTACTTCTGCACTTTCCTATTTTGGGAATGCTAAAAGCACTATTGATCGTGGCGCTGGTAATAGTGGTATTCCCAGCCCGCATTGACCCACAGTTCAAGCAAGCCGTCGCTGAAACCAAATTTTCCGGCGATGCGACACAGCAAAAAAAAGTGGCTGTCATACTGGGCATTACGTTGATGTTTTGGGTTACCGATACGCTACACGGCATCAACCCTGCGTGGGTGGGGCTGATGGCAGCGGTAGTGCTAATGATGCCAAAAGTCGGTGTCATGGCCCCGAAATCATTCAATGGAGCGACAGATTTTGGCACCGTAGTATTTGTGGCCGCAGCATTGGGGGTGGGAACACTGGTAAATGTCTCAGGCATTGGCAGTGTTATGGGAAGAGAGTTTAGTCAACTGCTGGAGACGAGCAACAGTAGCCCCTTCTGGGACTTTATGTCGCTTTCATTGATGGCCACCTTGACTGGGGTAGTCGCCACCACACCCAATGTAGCTACCATACTAACTCCCATGGCCAGCGAATTCGCCGCGGCTTCAGAGCTGTCACTTTCCACGGTGTTAATGACTCAGGTAGTAGGCTTTTCCACCGTCATTTTTCCTTATCAGGTGGCGCCCTTGATTATGGCCATGCAGCTATCTAAAGAGCCTCTAAGCCAATTGTTGAAAATCATCATCCCATTAGCGCTAATAACGATCTTACTATTGATGCCATTAGACTACCTTTGGTGGCGACTGTTGGGTTGGGTGGGTTAGAGGCAACCAGTAACGATTGCTCTAGCCCAACGAAGGAGCAATTTCCTCAAACAATTTCTTCAAACAATCTCATCAATTTAGCGCCTTCCATCCAGCAGCACATACTCCTGGTTAGTCATACCGGGAGTTTGCGCCAACGACTAGCATCGTCGTCACTGCTCTTCTTGAATGGCTTCTCATCTTTAATTGCAGGCGTTTTTGAGTCATCCAACCTTTATAGAGCGGCATCCTGAAAAAGCAGCTTAGCAGCTCCCAAACGTTGGTAACTTACTGTGAGCCTTTGAGTTTCTTTTCTTAAGTGCACTTGCCAGTGTTTAGAACACTCTTTAAACTACTGCGCCGCTTAGGAGATACCCCCATGAAAATCAATGTGGTCGGCACTAGTGGTAGTGGCAAAAGCACACTGGCTAAACAGCTCTCAGTAACGCTGGAAACGTCTTACATTCAGCTTGATCAGCTGTTTTGGTGCGCTAACTGGGAAGGCACGCCCGACGATGTCTTTTTCACCAAGCTGGAGGAGGCAATGTCGGCCTCCACCAATGGGTGGGTATTGGATGGCAACTTTGATCGCACGCGGCCAATTAAGTGGCGCGATGTCGATATGGTGGTGTGGATCGACTTCCCCTTCTGGCGTGTCTTCAGCCAAGCCTGCTCACGAGCCATAAAGCGTATTATTAGCAGAGAAGAGATCTGGCCCGGTACAGGAAACCGCGAAAGCTTTCGCCAAACATTTTTAAGCCGTAATTCAGTATTGCTCTGGTCGCTTAAAACATGGCATCAAAACCGCAAACGTTACTTCGCCGATATGATTGATCCACGCTATGCCCATATCCAGTTTGTGCGTTTAACCTCGCATAGAGAAGCGCAGGTGCTAGTGGATAACCTCCACCATAATGCCTCTGTCTAAACTATGTAGCTTTTAATGCTTACCTCATGTGTATTTCCTTTGGTAAGCCGAATAGCTGCGCTAATCGGCTGCCAAGGCCCCCTTGGAAGATGTACCCCGTTTGGCATTTGCGTGAGGAGACCTGTAGGATAATTGAACAACTGTTCAACTAAGGAATTTCTATGCAACGTCATCCGCTGATTACTGCCGTGTCACTGGGTCTTTTTGCTGGTGCTGCTACGTCCACTGCACTCGCAGAGGCAACGCCACTAGAGCAGCAGCTAAAGGATCTGGAGTCGTTTCAGGTAATCGCTCATCGCGGTGCCAGCGGACATGCACCGGAAAGCACCATGGCAGCCTATGAACTGGCCCACGAGTGGGGAGCCGATTACCTGGAACTGGACGTTCAGCTCACCTCCGATGATGAGTTAGTGGTATTCCATGATGATGCCATCGATCGCACCAGTGACGGCGAAGGCCATATTCATGATTACACGCTAGAAGAGCTAAAGGCTCTTGATGCCGGTACCTGGTTCAACGACGCCAATGTCGATAAGGCAGATACGGCCTTTGAAGGAGCGCAAATACTCACACTGGAAGAGCTATTTGAGCGCTTTGGTCACGATGCTCGTTACTACATTGAAACCAAGTCCCCTCTGTTGAACCCTGGTTTAGAAGAAGCCTTGGTTGAGGCACTTGAAGAACACGAAATGATTGAAAATGGTCGGGTGCTGGTGCAATCGTTTGAGCAGGGTAGCCTACTCAAAGTACATGAGCTTAATGAACATATCCCCCTCATCCAGTTGGTGTGGTACTCGCCCAGTGAGGAAGATAATGATCGTTTAGTGGAGTGGACAGGTGTTACTCCAGCGCCAGCAGACATCACTGACGAAGACTTTCAGGCAATCGCAGCGTACGCGGCAGGTATCGGCACGAATGTGACGTATAACGGCGAAGACGTTATTGATGCTGATTTTATTCGCCAAGCTCAAGAGAACGGCCTTCCCGTTCACGTTTACACCATCAATGAAACTGATGAGATGAAGCGTTTACAGGACTGGGGCGTCAACGGTTTATTTACCGATTACGCTGACCGGCTTCTTGAACTCGCGGACTAACCCAGAGTTGGCTCGCCGCTTTTACGCTCGGCTTTGGTCGGGCGTTTTAGTTGATCGAGGTGGATCCAAGCTCCCCCCTCTCAAGCCTGATAGCAATTAGCAACAGCTTAACTATCGAGAAGTAGGTTCATTGAACGCATGTATTTAGCGCTTCAAGCACTGCCCTCGTGTGTCATTGTCAATCAACCATGCGATGCGACATTTCCAGACGATACATACTTTCGTCGCAGAGCATTTCGTTGATTGTTATGTAGGTAAGATCAACAAAATTGATGTAGGGTTTAAAACTGTGCCGTTTCGACTTAGCGTTGCCGAGCTGAGGTTCAAAAGTTTATCTGTCATCACACAAAATATTTATAAAACAAAAATTTGCCTCTAGAGACTGAAGAGGAGTAAGCGTCATCATTTCACACACATATAGCGTGCTAAGTGGCTATTCAAAATTTATCGTGCGCTCAGACCCGTAGC
>NZ_JABUZE010000045.1:0-14423 GCF_014897805.1 Halomonas sp. 3F2F | reverse complement strand
GACGATATTGGCTGGATGAAATCTTTCATGCGTTTGCCCTGCCCACTCTGGGGAGAGCTGCTCACACCATGGGCCGAGTAACGGCTAGGGATTCGGGAAGAGAACATATACAGGGGACAAGCAGTGGCACGACGCTATTTTGGAACGGATGGGGTGCGTGGGCCTTGGCATGGTGCCTCCTTGTCGTTTGCCTCCCTGGTAGTTTGTCAGATGAGAGCGCTGTTCTCCAGAGGGCTGCGTCTCATGCTTGGGCCATTCATACTTTCATGTAGGGTTAAGCAACTTGGTTATCAGTGAATCTTCTCTGGACACGAATAGTTTTTTCAATCGCTGCCGGTTTATCGACCGTGCAGGAAATATGTCAGATAACTTCACAGAGTTGGCTGTAAAACAGCCTACTCTCACGTTTAACGAACAGTACCTGAACCCGAGGTTCAAAGACCGAACGGAAACTCCCTTTGAAGAGATCACCCTGGCCGACCCGGCCAATTATGCCCCAACGCTTGAGTTCGCTAGGCAGCCTGAATTTCAGGGTGATTACGAGAGCTACCTTGAATTGATCCTCGAACGGCTGCGCTCCGTTTTGCTCACCTTAGACCCGTCAGAGAAGTATCTGTTCTCACACTCATCGGGGGCGGATAGCCGGATTGTCTCTGGTGTAATGGCCCAGCTGCGGCGCGAGGGCCTGGCTAGCTTCGACAATGTATTGTTCTACTGCTGGGGAAGGCCAGAGGCGGAAGCGTTAAAAGGCATCATGAAGGCGGGCGGCTGGGATAACTTCATCATTAACGATGATTCAAAGCCTGATGCTTTTGATGTGGGCGTGCCCGATTTCCCCGTGGGTGGCTGGAATCCCTATACCTCCCAAATGAAGTTCTGGGGCGACCTCGATCCCTCCGAGTATATTTTTCTCTCGGGTGCCGAAGGCGAGACCTTCATGCGGCCCTACGAGGCCTGGGTACACTCCCGTGGTTTCTTTGTCGAGCGGGGCGAGAGCATTCACCGGCTCTGTAATATCTTCAAAGGCGGGTTCTTTCCGCTGCTGAGCTATGATGTCCTCGAATTGACCATGGCCATGCCCAAGGCTTGGCGTAACGTCAAAGACCCACGCATGGGGCGTGACAAGGTAAGAACGGATCTGGTGGAACGAGTAGGGCTGCTCGATATTCCGGTCGATCAGGCTTACTATAACTTCAACTTTACCGAAGCGCGTAAACGCCAAATGGTTGAACTTTACCAGAGCAGCAAGTTCCGCCGTGACCATGGCGTGGAGCTGGATTTTGACGATCTATTCCAGAACGCCAATGGCTGGAACTCCCGGTGTTGGTCGTTTGCTGTCACGGTTTACGAACAGTTGATGTAGCTTTTGCTGATCACGCCGCCTGTTTGTGAGCTGGCGAAAACAATTCAAAGTGGACTTTTATGTCGGATACATTAGCTACTGAACTGAAAGCACTGGAAAAGACGCTGCTACAGGCAAGCAAGGATAACGCAGGCAAGGTTACTAAAGATCTAATCCTTGTCCAGAACCGCCTTTACGCCCAGCTGGAAAGTCTCTCCTGGTTGCAGAGCCGCTTGAAGATCAGGGGACAGCTGCCTCCGCTGCGAGGTTGGGCTACCTCTCCTGATGTTCTACTGCGCCTACATGCGCACATTATGGCGACTCGCCCTCGGGTCATTGTCGAATTTGGCAGCGGTGCCTCTACCTTGGTAATTGCCGATGCCCTGCGCCAGAACGGCGTTGGCAAGCTCGTCTCCATTGAGCATAGCGACCACTATGGGGCGCAGACCCTTGGTACTCTTCAGGCGGAATCTCTGGAAGGTTGGGTTGATCTGCGAATTGGGGATTTGGAAGCCTGGGAAGGCGAGCACCTGAACCCCGAAGATGCCGAGAAGCCTTCGCGCTGGTACCCGGTGTCGCTGCTGGAAGGCGTTGGGAACGTTGATCTTCTATGGGTGGACGGCCCGCCCGGGGCGACGTGCCTATTCAGTCGCTATCCTGCATTGCCAGCCTTGTCCGACAAACTCTCACCCAATGCGGAGGTGTGGATGGATGACACCATCCGACAGGAAGAGAAGGATATATGCGAGCACTGGGCTAAAGGCCATGGTTTCGAACTTGAGTACTTCCCGCTAGAAAAAGGTTTAGGTCGTTTAACACGACCAGGGGCACAGCCCGTGCGTCGTGAGCAGTACTTAGATACAACGTCTCAGACCGACCACCATCCTGAACGCGCCATTGGCCTTGATTTCTCTTTGCCTGAAAACTGCAATTAAGAATGACTTAATCAAGCTTAGTATTTTACGATAGTTTTAGGTGATGGCCCTGCTTGTAACCGCATGGGCCATTGTCGTTTTATGCTGTTTTTATGTGGGGAATAAATAAGTATGTGCGGAATCGTCGGCGCCGTGGGCGCAATGGAATGTACGCCCTTTTTGCTTTCGGGCTTAAAGGTACTTGAATACCGCGGTTATGACTCTGCTGGGTTAGCGGTGTTAGATGCTTCTGGTGAGCTAGTGCGTGCCCGCGCAAAAGGCCGTGTTGCGGAGCTGGAAGCCCGCGTTGCGGAGCAGGGTGTTGTGGGTAAGGTGGGTATTGCCCATACCCGTTGGGCGACCCATGGCGTGCCTGCGGAGCGTAATGCCCACCCGCATATTTCCAGTGGCTTGGCGGTGGTACACAACGGCATCATCGAAAACTACGAAACCCTGCGTGAACAGCTTCAAGGCCTGGGGTATACGTTCACCTCAGACACCGACACCGAAACCATCGCCCATTTAATTCAAGCCTGCTTTAAGGGCCAGATTGGCGAGCCCGCTGAAAATCTACTCTCTGCCGTGCAGTGCGCTGTGGCGCATTTGCAAGGGGCGTTCGCCTTGGCAGTGGTGAGTGAAGAAGAACCGGATTGCTTGGTCGTGGCCCGTGAAGGCTCACCATTAATGCTCGGCATTGCAGACGACGGCCACTACGCCGCTTCTGATGCCTCGGCGCTGCTGTCCGTTACCCAACAAATGATGTACCTGGAAAACGGCGATGTGGCGCGGTTAACCCGTGAATCGATCACCCTGGTCGATGCCCTTGGTCAGCCAGCCCAGCGGGAAGTGATGACCTCAAGCCTGTCTGCGAATGCAGTAGAGCTGGGTGAGTTTAATCACTACATGCAAAAAGAGATCTTTGAGCAGCCCCAGGCGCTGGGTAACACCCTTGAAATGCTCAGCGGTGCAGGTCAGCTTCAGCCAGGTATTTTTGGTGCTGAGGCGCACGCTGTGTTTGAACAGGTGGATTCTGTGCTGATTCTGGCGTGTGGTACGTCTAGCTATGCAGGCATGACGGCTAAGTACTGGATTGAGCAAGTTGCGGGCCTACCGTGCAACGTGGAAATTGCCAGTGAATACCGGTACCGCGTTAGCGTGGCGAACCCTAATCAGTTGGTGGTGGTGATTTCACAGTCGGGTGAAACAGCGGATACGTTGGCTGCGTTGCAGCATGCGAAATCTATGGGGCATGCCCATACGCTGGCGATTTGTAACGTGCCTGAATCTGCCATTGTGCGTGAAACCCTGCTGCGCTTTATTACCCGTGCTGGCCCGGAAATCGGTGTGGCGTCTACCAAAGCGTTTACCACTCAGCTGAGTGCGCTATTTTTGCTGACGCTGCTGTTAGCCAAAGCGAAACAGCGGTTAGCTGACACTGATGAAAAAACCTACCTAGATGAACTTCGCCACTTACCCATTGCGGTTGAAAAAGTGCTGGCACTAGAGCCAAGCATCAAGGCGTGGTCGAAGCATTTTGCCAATAAGCAGCATGCGCTGTTTTTAGGTCGTGGCCGCCACTTCCCGATTGCATTGGAAGGCGCGCTGAAGCTAAAAGAAATTTCCTATATTCATGCAGAAGCCTACCCCGCAGGGGAGCTAAAGCATGGGCCGTTAGCACTGGTGGATGCGGATATGCCGGTGGTGGTAGTGGCGCCTAATGATGAGCTGCTCGAAAAGCTCAAAGCCAATATGCAGGAAGTGAGTGCTCGTGGCGGCCAGCTGTATGTGTTTGCTGATGGTGGTAGCGCCGTGAAGCCGAGTGAAGGCGTTAATGTGCTGGTGATGCCGGAGCATTATGATTTTAAGGTCAGTGGTCTGCTGTCGCCCGTCTTACACGTGGTGGCGCTACAGCTGCTTTCTTACCACGTGGCGCTGGTGAAAGGCACCGATGTGGATAAGCCGAGGAACTTAGCGAAAAGCGTCACGGTGGAGTAAAGGGTGGGGCCCTTTGGGCTTGTGAGAGGCGGAGGTCAGAAGTGACGAGAATGGCCGGGGTTGCTATGCTATTGAGCGTGTGAAACAGAAAGGAAATTAAAGGGGCACACTTTGAGTCACTGTGATGGATAGGGTGTACTCCTTTCCAAAGGAGGCAAAGCATTACCATTGTTTTGTCAGCGATAGTGATATCAAGCAGCATGTTGATTATCGCTCGGCAAAGTCAGGTGATGCTGACTCTGCCCTGAGTCTTATTAGTGATTTGGCTCTTGATTTCCTGGTTTCTCTCAAGGGAGAGTTTCCAAGTGGATCGATATTTGTATCACCTTATGCTAAGGAAGCAGCTGGCGATAACGCCCTTCCTTTGATGTTGTCGTTACTGTGTGCGGAACTTCTGGATGGTAGCAGTGAAACAGATATTGTCCAGATGCAAAGGGTCTTCCACACAGGGGCTGACCCGATGGAAAGGTTGATTTCCAGGCCATCATTTGAAGGGGCTGTTCAGCACGGAGGCCATTACGTGCTTGTGGATGATGTGACCAGTATGGGCAGCACATTGGCCGAGCTTGCTAACTACTTGCTGCTGAATGGCGGAAAGGTTGTTGGCACTCTTTTGCTAGTGAATGCAGGTCGTTCAAAAGACTTTCGAGCCTTGAAAAAGCATATTCGATTATTGGAGGCACGTTTTGGTGATGAAATCAAAGACATCTTCGGAATACACATCCCAGCCCTCACCGCCAACGAAGCAAGTTATCTCGTCGGCTTTAGAACCGCTGACGAGATCCGAAATCGATGCGCTAAGGCAGAAAAAGAAACATCTAAGCGCTTACTATCAAAAGGTCATACGAGATCAGCTGGCCAATAGATGAGTTCGGGCTTTCGCTTTGGAAGCGTCTGGCCATCAAAGGATGGCCTCTACCTCAAACGCCACGATCTGCCGCTGCTCGTTGGCGAACTCCACCCCGCCGTTCTTCCGTTTTCGCATGTTTTTAGCGGGAACCCAGTTTGGTTTAGGCATTCGGGACCCAGCAGGCAAGGTCAAATGGATTCCCGATAACCCCACTCGGGAATGACGGGGTGGTAGGCATCCGGGCAGGGCGGGGTTTGAAAACATCTCTAAACCTGCCTCGCATTTCACAATATTTTTTAATGGTTTGATTTTATGCGTAAATATTTTGGCACCGATGGCGTGCGTGGCCGTGTTGGCGAATTCCCCATGACCCCTAGCTTTGCGATGAAACTGGGCTGGGCGGCTGGCAAGGTTCTTGGGGCGGAAGGCATTAAAGAAGTATTGATTGGTAAAGATACCCGCGCGAGCGGTTATATGCTGGAGTCTGCTTTAGAGGCTGGCTTTTCGGCAGCAGGCGTGAACGTTGCCTTGGTGGGGCCATTACCGACACCTGCGGTGGCGTATCTTACCTCCACCTTCCGTGCCGACGCTGGGGTGGTGATCAGTGCGTCTCATAACCCCTTTGACGACAACGGCATTAAGATCTTCGGTCAGGGGGGCTATAAGCTAACCGACGTTCAAGAGCAGGAAATTGAAAGCAAACTGCGTATTGCCTTGGAAGGTGGGATGGAGTGCGTCAGTTCAGACGCGCTAGGCAAAGCGCGACGTATTGAAGATGCCGCGGGTCGCTATATTGAATACTGTAAAGCGGTATTGCCCAGTACATTAAGCTTAAGTGGCTTGAAGATTGTAGTGGATAGTGCCAATGGCGCTGGCTACAAAGTTGCCCCAGCGGTTTATAAAGAATTAGGTGCTGAGGTGCTTAGCATTCACGACCAGCCCAATGGTATGAACATTAATGCAGGCTGCGGCGCGACGGCTATGCGTAGCCTGTGTGCGGCGGTGTTAGAACATGAAGCGGACCTTGGGATTGCGCTAGATGGCGACGCGGACCGCCTGATGATGGTAGACCATACAGGGGCGGTGGTAGATGGTGATGAGCTGTTGTTCCTGCTAGCGAAAGATGCCAAAGCAGCAGGTTACGCGGGGGGCGTTGTTGGCACCCAGATGAGCAACCTGGGCCTAGAGCAGGCGTTAGCCGCGATTGATATCCCGTTTGTGCGCGCAAAAGTTGGCGACCGCTACGTAATGGAGCAGCTTAAAAACACCGGCTGGCGCTTAGGCGGTGAAGGCTCTGGCCATTTGCTAAGCCTGGACCATGCGTCTACAGGGGATGCGGTCATTGCATCGCTACGTGTCCTCACTTCGCTGTTAAACCAGGGCACCACGCTGCATAAGGCGAAGCAAGGCATGAACAAGCTACCCCAAGTGTTAGTGAACGTTCGCTTTAAAGCCAGCACAAATGAAGACCCGCTTGAACGTGCAGCGGTTCAGCAAACCCTTACTGAAGCAGAAGAGAAGCTGGCTACCAATGGCCGCGTGCTGCTGCGTAAGTCTGGCACTGAGCCACTCATCCGTGTGATGGTGGAAGCCAACGACGCTCAGCTTGCTCAGTGGTGTGCTGATCATATTGCTGGTGCGTTGAGGTGAAAATAACACGATGTCAGTAGACAACCTTCCTATGTGGTTTGACAGTACCTGGTACTGCAAACAATACCCAGATGTAGCGGTAGCTAGCGTTGATCCTTATGATCACTACATGCATCACGGTATCAAAGAAGGGCGTCTGCCGTGTCCTTTGCAAGCGCTTAAATGGGATGAGGCGCTTTGGCAACAAACCGATGATGGCGCTGAATGTATCCAGGCATTACACCGCTTGCTTGAACATGCCAACCCACTAGAAGCGTCTTTCGCGGGGTTTGCACTCGGCCGTTGGTATGCTTGGAAACAGGCGTGGGCGGAAGCAGCGCGAGTATTGGCATGCAGGCCAGTAGATGACGTGTGTTTACCGAACCATTCAGGGCCTGCACTATTAGAAATAGAAGCTTACACGCGTATCGGGAAGTTTTCCCTGGCCTGGCGAAAGATGGCCCTGTTGCGTGACCAAGTGCCTGGCTATAAAGATACGTTCCTGGCGGTATCTAACCTGCTCCAGGCGACGGCTGAGCAGTCGGCAGGGGTTGCGGGGCACGTTCAAGCGACGTTACAGGCGCAGCGTCTTGCATGGTTGAATAATGTTTGGCTTGCAGCAGGGCTTGTGCCTGTGGCGTTGCGCAATCGGCAGCAGCCGTTAAGTATTGATAACCTAGATTCAGTGCGGGCGCATACAAATAAGGCTGACGGGGCTGATCAGCGCCAACGTGCAATAGAAAGTGCAACAAAAAGTGCAACAAAAAGTGCAACAAAAAGTGCCACAGTGTCAGGAGCCGTACCTTTGGTCTCGGTCATTGTGCCAGTATTTAATGCCGGTGATGGGGTGTTAACCGCTTTAAGAAGCCTGGCGGCACAAACCCTTCGGCACCGCTTTGCAGGTGCGCTGGAAGTGATCGTGGTGGATGATGCATCTACCGATAACACGGTAGCAGTGGCAGAAGCGTTTGCAGCCCAAACGCCAGGCTTTCGGGTGCTACGCCAGTCAAAAAATGTAGGTGCTTATGCGGCGCGTAATCGTGGGCTTGCGGAAGCTAAAGGGGAGTGCGTTACCGTACACGACAGCGATGATTGGTCGCATCCTCAGAAACTGGAAATCCAGTGGCGTGGGTTGCAACAGCATCCTGAGTGGATGGCCTGTAACTCTTACTGGGTACGCTGTACGTCTGACCTTGTCTTTACTTCATGGCGGATGGAGCAAGGCTGGATATATCGAAATACGTCATCGTTGATGTTTCGGCGCAAGGTCTTTGAAACATTGGGTTACTGGGATAGAGTCCGTGTAGAAGCGGATACTGAGTACTATTATCGGATCCAAGCTGCTTTTGGCCCCCAGAGTCTAGGTGAAGTGCTGCCTGGCGTGCCCCTTGCGTTTGGCCGAATGGTGCCTACGGCGCTAACCATGCAGTCTAGCACACATTTGGTAACCCAGTTTTCAGGGGTTCGAGCTGATTACCGCAAAGCCAGCGAAGTATGGCACCGTGATGCGTTATCTCCTGAAGATCTTTATCTTCCGGAAGCGCCACGTAAACGCCCGTTTTGGGCACCCATGGTTATCACTGTTTGACGTGTCAAACATTTGATTACAAACAAAGTTGCATGATCAATAAAGTTATAAGGAATACATTGTGTCTGAACACGTACAGCCTTCAAGGGAAGCCCTTCAGCAACAATTACAGAGCCTAAATAAACAGCTGGAGCAGGTTCGTACCTCAATCAAGGCGCGCTTTGAAGAAATAGCTGGCTTAACGGAGCAGTTAGCCCAAGAGCAAGAGGAAGAGACGCACCTGGTTAACCAGGTGCAGGCGGCAAATCAACAGCTAGCATCGTTAGAAAGTGAAGGGTCAGAAAGTGAAGGGTCAGAAAGTGAAGCGTCAGACAGCCAGCAAGAGAACATTGAACTGGTTGCTAGCAGCAACCTCTTTGATGCTGACTGGTACCTGGAGACTTACCAAGACGTTGCACAGGCAGATGAGTTCGCCCAACAGCCCGCGACACACTACACCTTATTTGGCGGTTTTGAAGGGCGTAATCCCTGCCCAGAGTTTGATTCACGCTTTTATCTGCAGCAGTATGATGATGTGCGTGATTCTGGCATTAACCCTCTGGTTCACTACCTGAAATATGGCCGGGATGAGGGACGTTTAATGTCTGCGCAAGTAGAAGATGAATGAGTTTAGCCCCTGAGCTTAAAGCCAGGTTGGTAGCGCTGCGGTTGTTTGATGCTGCTTGGTATCTTGAACATTATCGTGATGTTCAGGAGAGCGGTATGGATGCGTTGGGCCATTTTATTAGCCATGGCCTAGATGAAGGCCGTCAGCCAGGCCCAGCATTTGACCCTAATGCTTACTGGCAGGCGAACCCAGATGTAAGAGCGCTTGGGGTGCCGGCGCTGCGCCACTATCTTCAAAGCGGCTATAAAGAAGGGCGGCCGTTAACGGTTAACGAGAAACTGTCTAGTCAACAGACGAGGTCTATCTGGCCAGAATGGCCGTTACCTGGTGGGCTGCCTCATTGGTATAAGCAACATATTAGGCCGCTGGATGATGGTACCGTGCGCATCATGTATGTGCTCTCAATACAATCGGGTGGTACACCGCAAACCAATCAGGATTTAATGACGGCGTTAGGTAATCGTTTAGGCGATAACGTTGAATGTTTTGTACTGCGCTGTGTTGAAACCAGCCTGACGCTTTATCTGTTTCGAGACGGTATCTACTTACCGATTGAGCGGCATCAGTTGGCTAAGAAAGTACCCGCATTAGATCATTACCTGGATGGATATGATTTAGCGGTTGAAAAATGGCTGGTTTATTATCGCATTAACGTGATTCATGTTAGGCATATGGTCTGGCAAAGCCTTGGATTAATGGAGGTTGCCTACCAGTCAGACATTCCTGTTGTGTACTCTTTTCATGATTATTATTCCGTCTGCCCGTCAGTGAAATTGCTGGATGAGAATAACCACTTTTGTGCAGGGCGTTGTACCCCCAGCCGCGGTGAGTGCTTCCAGGAACTTTGGCCATCGAATGAAATAACCGCACTTAAGCATGATGCTGTTTATCGTTGGCAACAGCAGTTTGCAGGCAGCCTTGCTTTGTGTCGGGGCTTTGTAGCCACAACAGAGCAAGTGCGTAACGTCATGCAGGATATTTTTCCAGCGCTGCTTAATAAACCCTTTAAGGTTATTCCCCACGGCAGAGACTTTAATAATCTTACCGATTTAGCGGTGGCACCTGCACTCAACATGCCTTTACGAGTAGTGATACCTGGGCATATCTCACGTGCTAAAGGTGCCGAGGTGTTACTTCAGCTAGCTGCTGATAAACGCCTAGCGCATGTCGAGTGGCATGTGCTAGGTACGCTTGATGCAACGCTGATAGACCAAGCGCCTAATTCGCTGGTAGTACACGGCCCCTACCAGCGGGATGATTTTACTTCCCTTATCGCTCAAATTCGCCCTCATCTTGGGGCTGTGCTATCCATTTGGCCTGAGACATGGTGCCATACCTTGACAGAGCTATGGGCCGCTGGGCTGCCTGTTATTGGTTTTGACACTGGTGCGGTTGGCGAGCGTCTAAGGGAAACCCAGGCAGGCTGGTTGGCAGACGATATCACGGCAGAATCTGTTGTATTGATGCTGTTAAAGGCGAGTGAAGCGAAGGAGTGGCAACAAGCAAAGCGGCAATTAACCCAATGGCAATTATCTGGTCAGCATTCCTGTTCTTATATGGCAGATAACTATTGGAATTTTTATCAGTCGATTTTAAAGCGTTGAGTGCCGTCAGCTTGAAGGTGAAAAGACACCTGCGATAATCGGTAATAATTCAATACAGTATATGATCAATGCATGGTCAATACATGGAAAGGAATGCTTATGTTCAATATGTCTTCTGCAAAGAAAGGTGAAGGGAAATATAAGGTGGTGAAGCATAATATCGTAAATTCACCTTATACCCTAAAGGTGAAAGGTAAGACGGTTGGTGCTGTTAAAGTTGATGAGCTTGTTAAAGCAGGCGGTAAGTATCGCATTGAGGGTTGGGTGTCAGCGTTGGATGATAATCTTTCACTAGACATTCGCTCTGGCGATATACTTATCAATACAACGTTTAGCCATAAAATTCGTAATGACGTTGCTCAAAGTATGCAGGCGAGTAATCCAGCACTGCTAAGCCAAGGGTTTTTACTCGATTGGGAAGACAGTGAGTTAACGGTCTCTAAAGGGGCGCTAGAATTGGTCTGTCGGTTTGGGTCAGGCATGGACCCCGTCACTTTTACTTTACCTGATGTGACCACCTTCACAGATACCACTGAACGACTACCTGAAACATCCAGTATTGATGGTCAGGTTGAAACAACCAGCCAGACATTACTGCCTGCTTTTTTAACGAGTGCTAATTGGCAAACGCCCGATCCCCTTAAAGCGGCCGCACATATCGACAGCTTTGGTCTTATTCCCTCGCGCTGCGGTTTGATGGCTGGATGGATGGTCGCGCAGCCTGGTTGGGAAATGTGGGGGGTAGATAGCCAAGGTAACGTGCTCAACCTAGCGAGCGCGTTGCGCTACCAGCGCGAAGATATCGTTAGCCTGTTTCGTGATACGTTTGGCCAACGCACCGTCGATGCTGGGTTTGTCACACAGTGGCCCTATCCTATTTCGATAACGGATACTGTCGGAATAGTGGCGTACCACCCCGAAAGCAAGCGGGCCTTTGAAGTCATGCGTAATCAAGCGGTTGAAGTACCTAATGAGCCTGAAGGCTACGCCCGCTGGGCATTTACCGTGCCAACACCTGCCGAAAAGTTTAATGAGCGGTTAAACGGTTGGGAAGGCGAGCTAATCGAAACGATGCTGGCAGAGCGTAGCCGCGCCTTTTCTCACGATGAGAAAGCCCCTGACGTGATGACCTTAGGTAAGGTGCCAGAATCGCCTGACATCAGCTTGATTATTCCGTTATACAGTCGTTGGGATTTTGTCGAGCACCAGCTGTTGGCGTTCTCTAAAGACACAACGCTGCTTGAAACCACGGAAATTATTTATGTGGTGGATGATCCACGTATTTTGACGGCCATTTCCAACGAAGTTGAAAATTTACATCGGCTTTACAACGTGCCTTTCAAAGTTGTGTGGGGGCATCGTAATCGTGGTTTTTCAGGCGCTAACAATCTAGGGGTGAGCGTTAGCCGTGGCCGCCAAGTACTGTTACTAAATAGTGATGCGTTTCCAACGTCACCGGGCTGGGCAAACCAATTAAGTACCTTGTTGGACGAAAATCCGCAGTATGGCTTACTGGGTGCTCGTTTGCTGAACCCGGAAGGTGGCTTGCAACATGCGGGCATGGTGTTTTTCTATTCGCAGTCGTGGCAAGTGTGGTTGAATAAGCATCCCTTGGCGGGGTTAGCGCCTGAGCTAGATGACGTCCCAGAAGGTGCTCAAATCGTCGATAAACCTGCAGTGACCGGCGCGTGCGTGATTATGCAACGTTCACTTTATGATCAGCTGGGCGGTTTAGATGAAGGTTATCTGATTGGTGATTTTGAGGATTCAGATCTCTGCCTGAAAGTGCTGAGTGAAGGGTATCAGCTAGGCTACGTGCCTGGGGTGTCGCTGGTTCACTTGGAGCGCCAGTCGTTCTCATCACTGGGGGATACCTCCTTCCGCACGCTGGTGGTGCGGTTTAACGCTTGGCGACATACCAAGCGCTGGGGCAAACAAATTCAATCTGTCATGCAGTCATTTAGTTAAGGAGCACTTTTTACATGGATTCATTGGTAAACCAAGCGGCTCCGCAGCGTGTGTTGGTGATGGCACATGGACACCCGGATTTTTCGTTGGGTGGTGGTGAGCTGGCAGCTTACAATTTATTTAAAGCGCTAAGGGAAGACGACACCGTTGAGCAGGCGTGGTTTATTGCCCGCCACGACAGCGGCAATGGGCCCACCGGGGCGTTTACGTTAAGGCGTGAAAACGAATACCTATGGCAGCAGTCGTTAGGTGACTCGTTCTTAATAAAAGCAGCGAATAGCTATGCCGTATGGAATGATTTCCGCCAGCTGATTCGCACGCTAAAGCCGACGGTGGTTAACCTGCATCACTATTTTCATCTTGGTATTGAACTGCTGCGCATTATCAAAGAAGAAGATCCTTCTATTCGTGTGATATTAACCCTGCATGAATACATGGCGATTTGCCACCAGCAGGGGCAGATGGTGAAGCGTGGCTCTAATAAACTTTGTTTCCGCGCGTCTATAGAAGATTGTCATCGTTGCTTTCCTGAGTTCTCAAAAGAGCAGTTCTGGCTACGCCGTAGCTTCATTGGTCAGCATTTTGACTATGTAGATCACTTTGTCTCGCCTTCGCACTTTCTTAAGCAGCGTTATGTAGAGTGGGGGCTGCCAGAAGACAAAATCACTGTTATCGAGAACGGCCAATCGCCAGAGCCTAAGCTTGCGCCTCGTCAGTTACCAGAGTTAGAAATTGAAGAAGAAGAGATTGATGGTGATGACTACACTGAAGCGGCTCTGGAGAAAGCCATAGCGGCCATGACGGTAGGCGGCCAGCGACCGTTAACGCGTAAAGTGACGAAAAATGGCAAAACAGTTTATATTGTTGAAAAATCTAAGCAGCCAACCCGCAACCGGCTCGCCTTTTTCGGGCAGATCAACCCCTTTAAAGGCATTGATATATTGATGCATGCGATGCTTTCCATGACCCGTAAAGAGCGCGATGCTTTGGTGGTGGAAATTCATGGCGCGAACTTTGAGCACCAGGCGGGCGAGTTCAAAGACTCGATCATGCAGATGGCCAATGTTTTGATCGCCGAAGGGTCGCTTCGCTGGGTAGGGTCTTATGAGCCGTTCCAAGTGCGTGAACGCATGCGTAACGTAGATTGGGTCATCATCCCTTCTATCTGGTGGGAAAATTCACCCATGGTGATTCAAGAAGCCTTTGTTTGCGGGCGTCCAGTTATCGCTTCGGATATTGGCGGCATGGAAGAAAAAATATCCAATGGGGTAGACGGGTTGCATTTTGAGGCGCGCAACCCACTGAGCTTGGCGCAGGTGCTTAAAAAAGCAGCGAGCATGGCAGATGACGAGTGGCTGACGTTCCATGAAAATATTCAGGCCCCTTTAACGTATAAAGAGAGTGCTGAAGAATACATGACTATTTTTAAATAAAGGCTGGCTATCAACATGAGTTTTACTCTTTACGTTCATGTAGGCTCTGGTAAAGCAGGAAGTTCTGCAATACAAACAGCATTACTGCAGCACGCTAATAAGTTGGCGGAAAAGAAAGTTAAGTACCTCGGTTTAATGCTTGAGAATATGAGTGGTAATGATGCTGAATGGAAAAAGCCATATGGTTGGCCAGTTTACGTAAGCAACTCTAAGAAGTATAAAGATGAACTCCTTTTTCAGTTAGAAGAAGGGGTTGCTGAGCTTGTTACTCATGGTTATAAAGCGGCTGTGTGGTCAAATGAATCGCTTTTTGGTCAAGTTGACTTGTTGCGTGATGTTAAAGCATTAGGAAAAAAAGCTGGCTTTAAAGTAAAAATAATTTGTTATTTTAGAAACCATACGTCATGGGCAATATCTGCATATAAGCAGTGGGGTATTAAGCATAAGTCTTACAGTGGGCCGATAAAGCCTTTTTCTGAGTGGTCAAAAGAGC
>NZ_JABUZE010000044.1:0-8282 GCF_014897805.1 Halomonas sp. 3F2F | reverse complement strand
GGCTACGGGTCTGAGCGCACGATAAATTTTGAATAGCCACTTAGAATTATCACCTTGGCCACGACCGCAATGTCCAATAGCCTCCCCATAGCCGCGTGGCAGTCGTGATTAGGCAAGCGACTGCGAATAGCCCCGCTAACCATGGAAAATAGTCAGGAAATAGGCAAAAGAGTACTAACGCGATCACGGTCTCTGTGCCTTCGGTTAACCCCTCTAAATAGTAAAATGCCTTTTGTGGAAAGTTTGGCCGTTCAACATTGCGTGCTTTCGCCGCAATAGCAAAGGCTAAAAACGATGTCCCTGTGCCGATAAATGCGAATAGCAATAGCGCTGCTGCTAGCGCATTTTGCCCAGGGTTAGCCAGCGCGAATCCCAGTACTACCGCAGCATAAAAGACAAAATCTAACCCGATATCAATGAACCCACCCGCATCGCTTTGCTGGCCGCTTAGCCGGGCAAGTGCACCATCAAGCCCATCACCGAGGCGGTTCAATAAAATCGCCATCAGTGCCAAAACATAATATTCAAAGGCTAATAGCGGTAGCGCGCTGATACCCACTAAAAAAGCCACTAAGGTAACTTGGTCAGGGGTAATCTGCTGGTTGTTGAGATGCCGAGCCATACTGGCAAGTGGTCGATGGGTCAACGGCATAGTAAAACGGTCGAGCATGTGAGTACCTCCCTGGAAAAAGACTCAAACCTAGCGGGATAAAAGTGCCGTGTCACATCAGGGTAAGGAGCGCTAACAGCTACAACTAAAGTTGTTAGACTTTGGTTGTAGTTTTCGTCAATTCGCTGGACTAATACCTGGCTGCAGTGAATAAAGGGCACCAAAAAGCCAGCTAGGCTGGTTTAAATACGCCATAGGAGGAGCTGAGAGAAGCTCCCTTTCGATCACCTGACTGCGAACGGTACTTTGATAATGCGCAGAACTGCCACTATGACACTCTGGGAGTCGCTTTGGCACTCCCATGACCAAGCCAAAAACCTACTTATGTGTGCGTTGCCAGCCGCCGGCGCTGGACGCTCATCCTCTGCTAAGTCAGGTGAGCAACAACATTCGGGTAGTAAACCGCCAAAGCCACCTGCCTATACGACTGCTCAAAAGGTTGGGCTAGTGCTAGGACCGATGCTGTTTGCCTTCGTGCTGCTGTTTTTTCATCCGGCGGAGCTTAGCTTAGAAGGCCGCATGGTACTTGCCACTACGCTTTGGGTGGCCGTGTGGTGGATTACCGAAGCCATCCCTATCCCTGTTACGTCACTTTTGCCCATTGTATTGCTGCCGATAACCGGCGCCCTTGAGAGTAGTGCGGTTACGGCAGCATACGGCAACCCTATTATCTTCCTTTTCCTCGGCGGCTTTATGATTGCTCTGGCGATGGAAAAGTGGGATTTGCATAAGCGTATTGCCCTAACCATTATTTCGGTATTGGGCACCAGCATTAACAGTATTGTGTTCGGCTTTATGGCGGCCACTGGCTTTTTGTCGATGTGGGTATCCAACACGGCGTCGGTCATGATGATGCTGCCTATTGGCACCGCGATTGTCTATCAGGTAACCCAGGAGCTTAATAAGAGCGAGGGTGATCATAGCGAAGACATCGATAAATTCAGTAAAGCGCTGATTTTTGGCGTTGGTTACGGCGGCACTATCGGCGGTTTGGGTACCCTGATTGGTACGCCTCCCAATATTATTCTGGCAGCGATTGTGAATGAGCTGTTTGGCGTTGAAATTACCTTTGCCAGTTGGATGATGTTTGCTTTCCCGGTCGTTGTGGTGCTGCTGTTTATTGGTTGGCTAATGCTGACACGCTTTATTTACCCGATTAACTTCAGCAACCTTCCGGGTGGCAAAGCGCTCATTGCTAAGGAAAAGGCCGCGCTGGGTAAGATCACCTTTGAAGAGAAAGCCGTGCTGGTTGTTTTCCTGTTAGCGGCATTTTTCTGGATTACCCGTTCTTTTCTGTGGCAAGGCCAAATACTCACTATTCCGGGGATTAACGACACGATGATCGCCATTATGGCGGCAATTGCGCTGTTTTTAATTCCTTCGCCAAGCAAAGGCGGCTGCCTGCTGGGGTGGGATATTGCCAAAGACGTACCCTGGGGCATTCTGCTGCTATTTGGCGGTGGCTTGGCAATTGCTGCTGGCTTTGGCTCCTCTGGATTAGCCGCCTGGATTGGTGGCCAGATGAGTGTGCTGGAAGGTGTTAACTTCTTGCTAGTGATCTTGTTAGCCGCTGGCATGGTGTTGTTCTTGACCGAAATCACCTCAAATACAGCAACGGCCACGATGATTCTTCCGGTGCTTGCCTCACTGGCGCTGGCGTTGGATATCCATCCGTTCGTACTAATGGTACCTGCGGCCATGGCAGCGAATTGCGCATTTATGCTGCCGGTGGGTACTCCTCCCAACGCGATTATTTTTGCGACCGGAAAAATCAAAATTATTGAAATGGTACGCAATGGGTTCTGGCTGAATATTTTCGCGCTACTGCTAATCGTCGCAGCGGTTTATTTCTTATTGCCCCTCATGTGGGGTATTGACTTAACCAGCTATCCGGACGCGTTCCGCGACTAACCGCCAGTCACTACTGTTGCTTCAGCCCCGCCATGTGCGGGGCTTTTTGTAGAGAGCTTTGGTAGCAAGCTTTTTGTACTGCGTGACGGACAGTTTGGAAGGCAGATTGCTATGATGGGGCATATTTTTTTGCGTTGAGCCTGCCATGCGACTACTTCATACCGCCGATTGGCATCTAGGGCGGCTGTTTCACAACCTCTCTCTGCTGGAAGACCAGCGCCATGTATTGAACCAGCTACTGGATATTATCGACCGCGATGCGGTGGATGCTGTGCTGGTTGCAGGCGATATCTACGACCGTTCGGTGCCGCCATCCGCTGCCGTCACCCTGTTAGATGAGGTGCTTGGTGAGCTGTGTGAAAAGCGTGGCCTACCGGTGATTATGATTTCCGGCAACCACGATGGCGCTGAGCGACTCGGGTTTGGGGCGCGCCACCTGCGCCAAGCAGGGCTGCATATTTTGTCTGATCTATCTGCCTGCGATCACCCAGTGACACTGTCGGTTAATGGGGAAGAAGTGGATGTGTTCGGTATTCCCTACGCTGACCCGGAGTATGTGCGCAGCCAGTTTTCGGTGGATGTCCGCGATTTCGACAGCGCCCACCGTTACTTAGTCGACCGTATCAACGCCCAGCGCCAAGCGGGCCGACCTACTGTGCTTATGAGCCACTGCTTTGTAGATGGCGGCAGTGCCAGTGATTCAGAGCGACCGTTAACCTTGGGAGGCGCGGAAAGCGTCGCTTGGGAGCCGATGCAGTCGTTTGACTATGTCGCCTTAGGCCACCTTCATGGACCGCAATATCGCGGCGGTGAGCATATTCGCTACAGCGGCTCGTTGTTTAAATACAGCTTCTCTGAGGCTAACCAGCGCAAAGGCGTCACGCTGGTGGATATTGGCCCCGAGGGTGTGAGCCAGATCGAACACCGCCCGCTGACGCCGCGCCGAGAGGTACGTGTGCTGGAAGGCGAACTGGCCGAGCTGCTAGCGCAAGGCAAAACCGATACCCAAGCCGATGACTATCTACTCGTTCGTTTGACCGACCGCCACGCGATTCTTGACCCCATGGGCAAGCTACGCGAGGTCTACCCCAACGTGCTGCATTTAGAAAAGCCCGGCATGTTAGAAGCGCAAGGGCGGCAGCAGTTAGATCGCGAACGGCTGCAGTTCAGCGCGTTGGATATGTTTAGTGATTTTTTTACCCAAACCAGCGGGGGTAGCATGAGTGATGAGCAGGCCAGCGCCATGCGTGAGCTCATCACCACTCTAAGCCGTGAGCAGGAGAGCCAGCCATGACGCCGTTAACGCTCACCATGCAGGCGTTTGGCCCTTTTGCAGGCAGCGAAACGATCGACTTTACTGCGCTGGGCAAAAGCCCACTGTTTCTGATTAACGGTCCCACGGGCGCAGGGAAAAGCTCGATATTAGATGCCATCTGTTTTGCGCTTTACGGCCAAACCACCGGTAACGACCGCGATGCCGGACAAATGCGTTGCGACCAAGCCGCCGATACCTTACTGACCGAGGTGAGCTTGGATTTTCGGCTGCGCGATGGGGCTTACCGAGTGCGCCGGGTGCCTCAGCAGGAGCGCCCCAAGGCCACTGGTGAAGGTACAACCACACAAAGTGCTGAAGCCCAGCTGTGGCGGCTGACCCCGGAAGGTGATGAGGATGAATGTTTGGTGGCGCGTAAGGTCACCGATGCCAATAGCCAACTGCACGCGTTAATAGGTCTGGATGCTAATCAATTTCGCCAAGTCATGGTGCTCCCCCAGGGGAAGTTTCGTGAACTGTTGTTAGCGGAATCGAAAGATCGCGAGAAAATTTTTTCCCAGCTATTTCAAACCCAAATTTTTCAGCGTATTGAAGAGCGCCTGCGTACCCAGGCGAATCAAATAGAGCGAGCGGTGAATGATCACCGCCAGCATATCAGCGGCATTTTAGCTGGGGGCGAGCTGGAAAGCGAAGCGGCATTGGCGCAAGAGTTAGAAGCGCTAACCCCGCAAGTAGGGCAAGCGCGTCAGCGTTTTGAAACCGCTCAGCAGCAGCGCCGTAGTGCTGAACAGCGACGAGATGAAGCCCAAGCGTTACAGCGCCAATTTGAAGCGCGGGACAGCCTTGCCACGGAGAAAGTACGCCACCTTGAGCAGCAAGCGCAAATAACGGCCTTTCAGGACCGCTTGACCCAAAGCGACCACGCTCAAGCGCTGCGACCTTACAGGGCTGCGTTAGTCCAAGCGCAGCAGGCACTCACTACCACCCAGGAAGAGCAGCGACAGGCCGATGCTGCGCTGACTACCCAGCGTACGAATACTGAGCAAGCCAAAGGTAGCTTTGAAGCGACACGCCAGCGCCAGACCGAACTACCTGCACTGCGCGAGCGCCATCGTCAGTTGGGCGAGTTTATCCACAAAAGCCAGCAGTTAAGTGAGCTTGAAGCGCGCTGGCAAGCGGCGCAAACCGCTTGGCAGCAAGCCGATGGCATACTTAAGCGTGATGAAGCTCAGTTAGACGGTATTCGTCAGCAAGGTGAAGCGCTAAGCGTTACGCTTGAGCAGCTGCAAACGGAAAGTCAGCAGTTGGCCAGCGCCCCTGCAGAGCTGAGCCGCCATGAGAGCCTGCTAGCTCAGCGGCAGGAGTTGGAGGCGTTGATGCGGCAGGGGCGTGAACTTGTCGCTCAACAACAGCAGGTAACGGCGGCGCTTAACGGTCGGCGCAGCGAAGTAGAACAGGCTAAGCGCCACACAACTGAGCAAGAGATGCGCTGGCACCAAGGGCAAGCCGCACTGTTAGCGCTCACCCTGGAAGAGGACGCGCCTTGCCCGGTGTGTGGCAGCCTTGAACACCCATCCCCAGCGGTTCAGCATGCTGATCTCGTTACCCAAGCGCAGGTAGAAGAAGCCCGCTCAGTTGAGGAGCAGGCCCGCCACGCCTTCCAAACCGCCGAGCGTCAGGCTCACCAGTTAGCACAGCAGCTTAGCTACAACGCTGAGCAGGCGCAGCGCCTTAGTCACCAGTTAGGCGATTGGGCCAGCCAACCGCCGTTTGAGCTGCAACAGGCCTGCGAACAATTGCGCCGCCAAGTCGCGCGTCGGCAGCATGTCGAGAGTGAGATTAACCGGCAAAGCGCTGCCCGTGACGAGCTACGTAGCGGCTGGGGCACGCTGGACAAACAGCTCAAAGCCCAGCGGCCTGCGGTTGAAAAGGCCAAAGAGGAGGCGTTACGGCTAGAGAGCCAGCGCGATCAATTAAGCCAATCACTACCAGAAGATGCCCGTAACCCGTTGGCCATGCGCCAAACGCTCACTGAACTTGATAACCAAATTGCTGAGCTTGAACAGGCCTGGGAGCGAGCGCAACAGGTGCTTTCGACGAGCCAGACCCAGCAGGCGCGGGCAGAAGAGCAGCTGCGCAGCGCAAACCAGCAGTTGGCGCGTAATCAGCAAGCGCTTGAGCAGGCCCAGGCTGAGTGGCAAACGGCGCTACAAGCTAGTTCATTTGAAAGTGAAGCTGCTTATCAGGCGGCTCAGCTAGAGGATAACCAACGGCAAGACCTGGCTCGCCAAGTAGAGGCCTATCAACGCCGCTTGGCTGAGCTTGACGGCGCGCTACACAATTACCACGCCCAGCTGGCCGAAAAAACGCCGCCAGATCTCGCCGCACTCGCCACACTCACCGAAGCCGCCCAAGCGGAGGAGCACACTCAACTCGATGCGTGGCGGGCGCTAGATGGGCGGTTAACTACGTTGCAGGGAGTTCGCCAGAAACTTACCGCTGCCCGTGCGGCCCAGGCCGAGCTTGAAGCCCAGTATTGGGTGTGGGGAACATTAAGCGAAGTGGCTAATGGGCGCACCGGTAATCGCATTAGCTTGCAGCGGTTTGTGCTAGGAGTGCTGCTGGACGACGTACTGATTCAGGCGTCTGAACGGCTGGTGCGTATGAGTCGCGGGCGCTACCAGTTGGTACGACGCGAAGACCCATCCAAGGGCAACAAAGCCTCGGGATTGGAGTTGGATGTGGCCGATACCTATACCGGCAAGAGCCGTTCGGTAGCGACGCTTTCCGGCGGCGAGTCGTTTATGGCGGCTTTGGCGCTGGCACTAGGGCTTTCTGACGTGGTGCAGGCCTACGCAGGCGGGATTCAGTTGGATACGCTATTTATTGATGAGGGCTTTGGTAGCCTTGATCAGGATGCATTAGACCAAGCGATTGCTATGCTCAGTGAGTTACAAATGGGCGGGCGAATGATCGGGATTATCTCTCATGTCAGCGAACTCAAAGAGCAAATGCCTGTCCGTGTTGAAGTGCGTGCCAGCCGACTTGGTAGCTCGGTGGAAGTGAAGGGCGCGCTTCTTTAATGCCTGGGGTGGCGTTAATTCATGCTGCGTTCATACAGCATGTTTTATAACGGAAGTGAATCGTCTAGCGAGCCCTAGAGATACTATCCACTTAGGAGTGCAAGGATGAACGCAAGCAAGATTTTACAACAGTTGATGAAGCAGGCCAGCGGTAGCAGAAGTAGTGGAAACAGCGGAAGCGGTTTCGATGTTAAAGGCGTTATTGATGGGCTATCGCGCCAGCTAGGCGGTGGTAGCAGTAGCGCAGGCCAGGGCTCGCGGCAAGGGGGCGGCTCTAGCGGTTTTGATATGAAGAGCCTGTTAGGTGGTGGCGCAATGGGCATGCTTATTGGCTCTAAGCGTGGTCGTAGCATGGGCGGTAAAGCGCTCAAGTACGGCGCAATTGCTGGTGTGGGCATGCTGGCCTGGAAAGCATGGCAAAGCTCTCAGGAAGGGAAAAATGCGGCTAACTCGTCCAGTGCTGCTCAAAATGCATCCGAGGGCGAACGGGTAGAAGTGCTTAGCGGTGAGTATCAAGAGCGGCGCAGCCTTGAGCTGTTGCAGGCAATGATTATGGCCGCCAGAGCTGATGGCCACATTGATGAGCAAGAGCAGGCACTCATCACGGAGCAGATCGATGCGCTAGGCGCCGACCAGGAGATGCATCGCTGGGTCGAGCAGCAGCTCAACGCCCCGCTGGATGCTCAGACACTCGCCCGTGAAGCTGACTCCCCCCAGGCTGCCCGCGAGATGTATCTGATCAGCGTCGCTGTCACTGATGATCAAAATCCCATGGAGCGCGCTTGGTTGGATCAATTGGCAAGTGCGCTGAATCTCTCGCCCGACATGGCTGCCGAACTTGAACGCCAGGCGCAGCAGGCCGGTTAATGCTGGATACCATTAATTTTTGGCTAGCCACCGGCTTTGGGCTGGGGCTAGCGCCGGTGGCGCCGGGTACGGTAGGTTCGCTGCTGGGAATTCCATTAGCGTGGTGGTTGTTAAGTAAGCCAACCCGTCAGCAAGCGGCCATAACGGGGCTGTTAGTTGCTGCAGCTGTTCCAGTATGCCATGCAGCTTCGCTGCACTTTGCGGGTGCTGACCATGGCAGCATCGTCGCCGACGAATATGTCGCGTTCCCGCTAGCGGTATTGGGGCTAACAGCCGCCCGAAATCCACTCGTTATGGCTCTGGCGTTTGGCGTTTATCGCTTCTTTGATTCGCTGAAGCCGCCGCCAATTCATTTGGCAGAGTATGTGCAGGGTGGCTTCGGAATTGTGTTAGACGATGTTATTGCGGCGTTAGTGACGTGGGTAGTGATGGCCCTAAGTGGCTATTCAAAATTTATCGTGCGCTCAGACCCGTAGCC
>NZ_JABUZE010000043.1:0-12000 GCF_014897805.1 Halomonas sp. 3F2F | reverse complement strand
GACGATATTGGCTGGATGAAATCTTTCATGCGTTTGCCCTGCCCCATGGCCCAGGTGGGAATGGCAAATGCCTGTTCCATGGCCTGGGCGATGGAGTTGGCCTGTACGCTGTTAAACGCCAACCCGAACGCGATAATTAAGCAGATCGAAAACAGTACCGCCAGCCAGCGAAGCCCCAGGCCACGTTCAATATAGCGAGCCGGACCACCACGGAAGGTGTTATCACCGTGATCAACTTTATAGGCCTGGGCTAGAGTGGACTCCACAAAACTGGTCGCCATACCCACCATGGCGGTCAGCCACATCCAAAAGATCGCGCCGGGACCACCAAAATAAATCGCTACCGCCACACCAGCTAGGTTACCGGTACCAACCCGTGCCGCCAGACTGGTAGAAAGTGCCTGAAAAGAAGAGATACCGCCGTTAGATTGACGCGAACTGCGCAGCAGTTTGAACATGTGTCCAAAGTAACGTACTTGGATACCGCGGGTCATAATGGTGAAGTAGAGGCCAGCACCGATCAGCAGGTAGATCAGCACACTGCCCCATAGCAGCCCGTTGCCGCGATCAACCATCGCCGTCAACAGAGGAGGAAGAGTAAAATCCATAGGTAATGCGCCTTTTGTATAACAGTGGAGGCGCCTCATTCTTCACGGCTGCACCAAAATGGCAAGAAAAATGGAAAAATTCCTATCAGACAGCCATTACCACTAACTAAATTGGTCTCATTAGCCACGCTTAAACACCGAATATGATTTCATCCAGTTACGCCTCTAACGTATGCTGTCGCTTTTTTAGTACCAGCGACGGGGAAATAGATGTCACGCACGTTACTAAAAGGCATTGGGCTAGTTGTTGTAGTGGTCATGCTGGGTATCATGTGGCGTTGGCTTCAGCAGCAAGGCTTACTCACCGAAACCCACCTGACCGAGCTAGCGTCCACCATCAGTCAATGGAAGCAAGCTCCCTGGATGTTTGTCGCCGTGATAGCCGTTTATACCGGCTCGCTACTGATCATGTTTCCGTTAAGCCTGCTAGTCGTATTGACCGGCCTACTGTTTGGGCCGCTGTGGGGGCTGGCTTATGCCACGCTGGGTACGCTTAGTTCTTCGGTCGCCTCTTATTGGGTCGGCTATTGGATGGGGCGCGACGCACTAATGCGCTATGGCGGACGCCATTTGCGTGGGCTTTCCGGCTACTTATCCAAGCGCGGCATTCGCACCATGGCTGTGATCAATCTGTTGCCCTTAGCCCCTTTCACGCTCACCAATATGCTAGCCGGTGCGTTTCATGTTGATTTTCGCGATTACATGATCGGATCGACCTTGGGAATTGTGCCAGGGCTCGCGGCGGTAATACTGCTAGGAAGCCAATTGGGCGCCCTATTTACCGCGGCGTCTCATCAAGAATTGGTATGGGCAGTAATAGGCCTTGGCGCTGGCGTGGGACTGCTGTGGTTGCTAAAGCGTATAGCGACCTCACGATCTAGCAAAAATAACAACGACCCGGCCTGAAACAGCGGCTATTTCGCGTAATACTTGGCCAGTACCTCGGCATAGAAGTGCGCGACCGCTCCTGCAAACTTAGCAATATCATAGTCGCTAGCAAATCTTTTTGCCTGCTTGCCCAGGGTGTCTCTCAACGCGTTATCCTCGGCTAACGCCATTACTCGCTGCCCCCACTTTTGCCGATTTTGCGGCGTTTTATAGCCATTAAAGCCATCACGCACTACGTCATCAATACCGCTAGAGCGTACCGCCACAACTGGCAGGCCAGCGGCCATGGCTTCTAAAATCACCATGCCTTGAGTTTCAGAAGTAGACGCAAACACAAAGATGTCGCCTAAGTGGTAATAGCGCGCCATCTTCTCCGGCGGCACAGCGCCCACCAAAGTTACCTGCTCCTGCAGCGCTAATGCTTCTATATGCTGTTGAATGGTTTGTCGATCAGGGCCATCACCAATTAACAATAAGCGCAACGACTGCCTGCCCAGTTTTTTCAATTCCGCCAATGCCTCCAGCATAAAACCAATATTTTTTTCTTGGCTAATTCTCGAGACACTCACCAACACCGTGTCGGCTGGATCGATGGAAAGCTGATGGCGCAGCTCTTCCAGCGCATCACGATCCGTGTCGGCGAATCGCGCCGTATCAATGCCCGTAGGCTGTATTAGCGTCGGTGTTTTCACCCCAATCATGCGTAGATACTCTTCTGCCGAGTAGGTGGGCACGATGACGCCTTGGCAGCGGTTAGAGAAGTGTTTGATCAACGAATGCGAAATCAAATTACGAAACAGAGCTCCAGGCAGCGGCACAAAATGGGCGTAATGTTCTAACCGTGTGTGATAGGTATAAACAACCGGCACACGTAGCCGCCGCCCCATCCATAGCCCCATCGACCCCAGCCAAAAAGGATGATGGACATGGATAATATCCGGCTTAAAGCGCTGCAGGCAGTGGCGAAAACGTGCACTAAACGGATTGGTCAAACGGAACTCACGCTTTTCACCAAAGGCCATCACAGTGGGTACACGCAAGATCGTCTCATCGTCTTGCCACGCCTCTCGATAACGCGGCACCAACAACTGCACCTGATGTTTTAACTCGCTTAGTCCTTGACGAAGTCGCTCAACGGAAACCGACACGCCGGAGACGAACGGGAAGTAGTTATTCGATATCATCGCCACCCGCAGGGGCTTCTCCAGATACGGTGTTGGGTCGATATCAAAATCTGGGTAATAGTGGCGCTCTTCAAAAATCAGTCGGTACAAGCGCATCGCCAGCAGTGACAACACCCCGACAATGAGCAGGAAGCGAGGGTAGCTGACGTAAAAAAACGCATAAATCGTTGAGGCAACGCTGCTGAGCATACGCCACCAGCCTGGACTATCCACATTCAGCCGAACGGGTGTTATAGCTACGTTTTCGCCATTGACCTCGACCACTACATAGTGATGAAAACTGTCATTAGCATCCATTAAAATGCCGCCAGCTCCCCCCGTGGTGACGTAATCCACACCATTCAGCGATTGGTGTGAATAAAGCGACAGGTTGGCCGAAAACACACTGTCCACCGCGTACTGCTCTGACAAGCGCATAATGCCTTCACTCAGCCGTGGATCATTGAGGTAATTATCGGCTTCAAATAAGGGCGCATCGCTAATCACGTTATGCAGTGGCAAGCCAATGAACAAAAACCGATGCTGCGCTTCAGAGGCAGCCAGCTCGCGCTCTAACCAATCTAGCTGCCATGAGGTAGACGACTTACCCGTACCATCCAAAAAGATAAAATGGCTGTTACCGGCAACGAAGGAATAAAAATGCGGGCCAAAGTATTCATAGAAAAGATAACTGCCAAAATCGCTGTCTTCATGGGCGCCATAAGTCAGCACATACGGCACGCTTAACTGCTCTAAACTTTGGGAAATCGCCTTATAGCTCTCCTGCTGCCCCCCACTCACCGCATTCCCCGCTGACACCATAAAATCAATATCGCTTTGGTTCAGCATGGGAATGATTTCATCCTGAAACACATTCACTGAATTATTGATATTACCTACTACCGCAAAACGGTAGGAGTTTCGTTCTGCGAGTTGCTCACGGATATCCGCCACTTCCCTAGTGTGCAATGCCTCAAATTCAGGCTTAGCGACATAGAGCCATATTTGGTGAGTAATCAGCCCTGCCACCAGCGCGAGGTTGAGCACAAACAGCAGTCTTAGCCAGCGCTGGCGAGTCAAGCGAAAAGAGCGTCGAAGCATGTAGAGGCGCTTATTGAAAAGAAGTCGTTAGAAAAGAAAAAAATCGGATGTTTAATTCGCTTCACGGCCGTTTATCGTTGCTAACAGACGACGCGAACCACCCTGCTCACGGTGTTCCCCCATCCATATTCCTTGCCAGGTGCCCAGCGCCAAACGGCCATCACGTATGGCGAGCGTTAGCTGAGTACCCAGTAAGCTGGAGGCTACATGAGCGGGCATATCGTCTGGGCCTTCAAGGGTATGGCGAAAATAGTTTAGGCCTTCAGGTACTAAGCGGCGAATAAAGGCATCCAGGTCGTGACGGACGTCAGGATCAGAGTTTTCATTTAATGTAAGCGAGGCAGAAGTATGCATTAACTGCAGGTGCAGTAGCCCTTGACTACACTCGGCCAAGCGCGGCAATGCCCTGGCGATCTCATCCGTAATTAGATGAAAGCCCCTGGGCATTTCCGGTAAGTGAATCTCTTGTTGATGCCACATAACCACTCCTTTGTTGTAGATATTGTAAGGGCTTATTCAGTACAGAAATACCAAAACCTATTTCCATTTCCTTCCGGTTCAAGAGCCACCTAAGGAAACCGTTCATGGCGCTTATTTCACCATACTGATAGATTTAACACTTATTATTCCATGCAGTCATTAGGAGCGTGCAATGCTCACTGCCGAACGAATACCAGGCAAGAAAGTGGGGGAAATCATTGGGCTTATGGCCCTCAGCAGCCTTGTACTAACCGGCTGTACCGGCATTCCTGACGGCACCGAGCCTGTCACAGACTTTGAACTTAACCGCTATTTAGGTCAGTGGTATGAAATCGCCCGCTTGGATCACTCCTTTGAGCGAAACTTAGACTGCGTAACGGCTAGCTACAGCTTACGTGACGATGGCGGTGTCCGTGTGATCAATCGTGGCTACAACCTCACAGAGCAAACATGGAATGAAGCTGAAGGCCGCGCCTACTTTATTGACGATGAAAACATCGGGCGGTTAAAAGTCAGCTTTTTTGGCCCTTTTTATGGCGGCTATAACGTTTTAGAACTGGATGAAGACTATCAGTGGGCGCTGGTATCAGGCCCGAACCGCGATTACCTATGGATTCTCTCGCGTACGCCAGTGATGGAAAGCGCGGTGGAAGAGCGGCTACGCCAGCGCGCCGCCGAGCTTAATTTCCCCACTAGTGAATTGATTGACGTTGTCCAAGATAATAGCTGTCCCGAACGCTAACTACAGAAGGAGCCACTATGGCCCACCGCATTGCTGTCATCGCTGGCGACGGTATTGGCACCGAAGTCATGCCCGAAGGCATTCGCGCCCTGGAAGCTGCCGCACAGCGCTTCAACATTGACCTTGCATTCACCACGTTTGAATTTGGTAGCTGTGACTACTACCTAGCGCACGGCAAAATGCTGCCCGACGACTGGTTCGAGCAGCTCAAGGGCTTTGATGCGCTGTTTTACGGCGCCGTCGGCTGGCCCGACAAAGTGCCCGACCATATTTCACTCTGGGGTTCGTTGCTACAGTTTCGTCGCCAGTTTGACCAGTACATTAACTTACGCCCCTGCAAACTGATGCCGGGCATCAAAAGTCCATTAGCAGGCCGCGAGCCAGGCGATATCGACTTTTATGTCGTGCGTGAAAACACCGAAGGCGAGTATTCAAGTGTCGGCGGCAAAATGTTCGAAGGCACCGAGCGTGAAATTGTTCTTCAAGAGACGGTGATGAGCCGCGTCGGCGTCGACCGAGTTCTGAAGTATGCGTTTGATCTTGCCCAAACCCGTCCGCGTAAAAAGCTCACCTCGGCCACCAAGTCCAACGGCATCTCAATCACCATGCCCTATTGGGACGAGCGGGTAGCCGAAATGGCCAAGCAGTATCCCGACATTGCGGTGGATAAATTTCATATTGATATCCTAACCGCTAACTTTGTACTGCACCCAGACTGGTTTGATGTGGTGGTCGGCAGTAACCTATTTGGCGATATTCTTTCAGACCTTGGCCCCGCCTGCACTGGTACTATCGGCATTGCGCCCTCTGCTAATATCAACCCGGAAGGCACGTTCCCCAGCCTGTTTGAACCGGTTCACGGCAGCGCGCCAGACATCGCTGGCAAGGGTATTGCTAACCCTATTGGCCAAATCTGGTCTGGTGCCATGATGCTAGAACACTTGGGTTATCAAGAAGCCGCCGATACGATGGTGAAAGCCATTGAAGACGTGTTGAGCGAAGGCGATAGCCAAGTACTTACCGGAGATATTGGCGGGCTAGGCAATACGCTAAGTCTAGGTCAAGCGATTGCTGAACGTATTCGCGACTAAGGCTAACTAAACAATGCCTCACTGTAAAAACAGTGAGGCATTGCCTTTCAAGCGTGCTGGCAAACGGGCGTTAGCTCGCCAGCTTCGCAGTAATTTCGGCGACATGCTTACCTTGGAAATGGGCAATTTTTAGCTCGCGATCATCCGGCTGGCGTGAACCGTCGCCGCCAGCAAGCGTGGATGCGCCATAGGGTGTTCCACCGCTCACTTTGGAAATATCAAACTGCTCTTCAATACCATAGCCAATCGGCACAATTACCATGCCGTGATGGGCTAACGTTGTCCAAGTGGAGGTAATGGTCATTTCATCACCGCCGCCGGTCCCGGTAGAGGTGAACACACTCGCCACCTTGCCACGCAGCGCGCCCTTGGCCCACAACCCACCAGTTTGGTCTAAGAAGGTACGCATCTGACCAGCCATATTGCCGAAACGCGTTGGCGTGCCAAAAATGATCGCGTCGTAATCAGCAAGCTCCTGTGGCGTCGCTTCTGGCGTCGTGAAGTCCTGCTTACCACCCGCATTTTTGAACGCTTCTGCTGGCATAGTCTCAGGCACACGTTTAACGGTCACTTCAACACCATCAACGCTTCTCGCACCCTCTGCCACAGAGGCCGCTAGCGTATCGATGTGGCCATACATGGAATAATAAAGAACTAGTACCTTCGTCATTACCCACTCCTTGTCGTGTTTTCTGGTAGTGCTATGTCTTGCCCGTCTTGGGCTTATGAAAAGGTCTTATGAAAATCTATTAATACAATAGCTCAGCGTAGCGTAGAAAAAAGCGAATGTTTTCGATGCCCTCCTTCGATTTTATCGATTAGAACCTTTTCATATACATCAGTGGGTATGGATACTTTTCACGCTGAATTTTCATGTTCGCACCTGCGTTTTTCATGCTATCGACGTCCCCCCTTGTGGTTAAGCTTCAGCGTGTTAAAGGTACAACATTACAAAAAGCTGACGCTCCCTGCTCAAGGAAAACTTCATGCTTGGCCAATGGCTTGATTGGACTCTCGATGACAAACACTCTTCTCCGCGGTCAGGCCGCTTTGGCAGCGGTACCTACCAATTACATGCACCGGGGATTTTAGAGATAACCCCGGCGACCGTTCGTCCAGCGGCTCATGCTTGCGTGTTCTCTGCAGCGATACACGGTAACGAAACGGCCCCCGTAGAGCTGTTGGGCAGCTGGCTAGCTGCGATAGAAGCTGGCACGGTCACTCTTGGTGCTCCCGTGTTAGTGATCTTGGGCAATCTGCCTGCCTTAAAAGCCCAGCAGAGGTTTATCAGGACGAACCTCAACCGCTTATTTCAGCGCGAACTCGCCGAAACAGGCGATGAGCCTGATCGGGCTCGCGAGTTAATGTCAGCGGTAGACAGTTTTTATAATCGTCATCAGGCGCTGCCTAAACTGCACTACGATTTACACACGGCCATTCGCGGTAGCCTCTATACTCGCTTCGTTGTAGAGCCGTTCGCAGACACCGTGATCCACCCAGAGCAGTGGGAATGGCTCGCAGCGGCGGATATGCAAGCAGTGCTACACCAACACCAGCACAGTTGGACGTTTTCTCACTATAGTAAGCACTACCATGCTGCCCAAGCCTTCACTTTCGAATTAGGCCGCGTTGCGCCCTTTGGAGAAAACGATATGGCGGCATTAGCACCGATGTTAACGCTTATTAGCGCGCTTAGCGCTGGGGAACAGCCGCCTAAAAAGCCCGCTGAAACAATGAAGTTTTTCCAAGTTCAGCATGAGCTAATGCGCCAGGCTGAAAACTTTTGTCTCTGTTTCGATGAAGATGTCCCCAATTTCAGCCGCTTTGAGCCGGGCACTTGTCTCGCCAAAGATAGCGTCGCAGGTGATTTTATTGTTGGGGACACGCCTTTACATGTGGTATTTCCCAACGCAAAGGTTGAGATTGGCGCACGAGCCGCGCTGCTAGTTGCCCCTTCTCACGCCAGCTAGCGACCCAAGCACCACATTAAGAAAATTTGAACAAATGCTTTAACAACAATAACGTAGAGGCTTTTCAAGGCTTATCAATGTGTATTAAACAAACGTTTTTCTTATTAATCGCATAAGGAAAGCACGCAATACGCACAAGGCCTGATAGAATCGCCCCTTTTTTCGCGCTAGCCGCCTATCAAGCACATGTCTTAAACCTGTTGCTGTAGCGGCAACCCTGTACTGGAGCCACTGTTATGGCTGATACGCCTACCCCTCTTGAAGTGCGCAATATAAAAAAGCGCTTTGGCGATACAGAAGTTCTCAAAGGCCTCTCTCTCGAAGCTCAAAAGGGTGATGTCATCACTCTGATAGGTGCCTCGGGGTCTGGCAAAAGTACCTTCTTGCGCTGTATGAACCTCTTGGAACAACCTGACGAGGGTGAACTGTTCGTTCATGGCGAGCAGATTCGCTTTAAAACGACCAAACATGGCCGCGAACCTGCCGATTGGAAACAAGTCGTGCAAATGCGTGCCAAGCTGTCGATGGTTTTCCAGAGTTTCAACCTATGGGCCCACATGACATTGCTTGAGAACATTATCGAAGCACCTATTCATGTCCTGGGAAAACCCAAAAAAGAAGCTATCGAACACGCACGAGCACTGCTTGAGCGCGTTGGGCTAAGCGCACGCGCTGATGCCTACCCGGCGCAAATGTCGGGCGGACAGCAACAGCGCGGAGCAATTGCCCGAGCGCTCGCGATGGATCCCGAAGTAATGCTGTTCGATGAGCCAACGTCGGCGCTTGACCCAGAACTGGTCGGCGACGTTTTGAAAGTAATGCACGGCTTAGCCGATGAAGGGCGCACCATGGTGGTGGTCACTCACGAGATGAGTTTTGCCCGCGATGTATCCAGCAAAGTGATTTACCTGCACCAAGGCTTGGTAGAAGAAGCTGGCGCGCCAGCTGATGTACTGGGCAATCCGCAATCACCGCGCTTAAAGCAATTTCTGGCCCCCAAATACTGATCAGCGAGGCACACCATGCTTGATTTGCAAGGTTATGGCCCCCGCCTGATCGAAGGGGCGGGCATTACCATTCAATTAGCGGTTCTTTCGCTTATTCTGGCCATTTTACTTGGCTTGTTAACAGCGACTGCCAAAATGTCACGCAGTTGGCTCCTGCACCGCATTGCAACGGTATACACCACCGTTATTCGCGGCGTGCCCGATCTGGTACTGATGATGCTGCTGTTCTTTGGCGGTCAAATCGGTGTCAATGCCATTAGCGACATGCTGTACGACAGCTATGGAATTGATATTTATATTAATTTTAATGCATTCGCGGCGGGTGTTCTGACAATCGGCTTCATTTTTGGCGCTTACATGGGTGAAACCTTCCGCGGCGCTTTCATGGCGGTTGATAACGGCCAGATTGAAGCAGGAAAAGCGTACGGTATGAGCAGCGCTTTGGTATTTCGGCGTATTCGCTTTCCGCAAATGATGCGCCACGCACTCCCTGGCTTATCTAACAACTGGATGGTACTGCTTAAAACAACGGCACTGGTATCAGTGATCGGTTTGACAGATATGGTTCGCGTCGCTGCGGAGGCTTCCCGAGCCACCCATGAACCCTTTACTTTCTTACTTCCCGTCGCAGCGGCTTACTTGCTGATTGCCAGCGTATCAGAGTGGATCTTCGTGCGGCTACAAAAACGTTACGACATTGGCTTTGGGGGGCAATGAGATGCTGGATATTTCTGCGTGGTTCAACGACCTGCTAGCTGGCAACGTAATTTTCACCCCAGATACGTTAGGCTACTACTGGGAAGGGCTAGTCACGACAACCCAACTGGTATTCCTGTCTTTGGTAGCGGGCTTAATACTGGCAGTGCCACTTGCCGTTATGCGCAGCTCAAAGCATAAGTGGATTAGTTTACCCATCTATTTTTACACCTATGTCTTTCGTGGCACGCCACTGCTGATTCAGCTATATATCATTTACTATGGCGTGGTATTTGTTGACGGTATCCAAGAAACATTTTTGTGGCCAATCCTGCGGGAAGCTTTCTACCCCGCGCTGATTGCCTTCACGCTTAATACGGCGGCCTATACTACTGAGATTTTCCGAGGGGCTATCAAAGCGACATCCAAAGGGGAAATTGAAGCTGCCAGGGCTTACGGCATGTCACAAAACCTGATGATGCGGCGTATTATTCTGCCCAGCGCTTTCCGACGTGCCCTGCCCGCCTATGGCAACGAAGTTATCTTTATGCTGCATGCCAGCGCCATTGCCAGCGTCGTCACGCTAATGGATCTGACAGGGGCTGCACGCTTCGTTTATGCCCGCTTCTACGCACCGTTTGATGCTTTCTTATTTGTAGCAGTGATCTATCTTTGCCTCACATTTGCCATTTTGTACTTCTTCCGCTTCCTGGAGAAAAAGCTGTTGGCCCACTTAAGGCCGCAAAATAACTAGCATCACGAGAACCGTATCAAGAGCACTTAACAACAAAAGCATCGAGTGATAAAAACAGCCTCGTTTGTTGCACCGTCAAACAAACGTTGGTTCATAGCAACGCTCCCTCTTTTCGTTCGCCCCAACCTAGGGTACGTTAAAGGGGATCACCTCTAGTGAACCTGCTTTCTACGGAGTATAAGAATGAAGAAATTACTAACAGTATCTGTGCTTGGTTTAGCCATTGCCGCGGCCTCTTCTGCCCAGGCGCGGGATTACGACCATGTACGTATTGGCGTCGACGTTCCCTATGAACCAATGGAATACCGCACAGCCGATGGTGAACTGACTGGTTTTGATATCGACCTGGGCAACGCCCTATGTGATCAGATGGGTGTGACCTGTGAGTGGGTCGAGCAAGAGTGGGATGGCATTGTTCCTGGCCTTTTATCACGCAACTACGATGCCATTATGTCGTCGATGACCATCAATGAAGAGCGGCGCCAGACACTGCTCTTCTCCGACCCCTATATCACCATGCCCGGCGCTTGGTTCGCTCCAGCAGACAGCGACCTAGAAGAGGCTACAGTGGAAACCCTTGAGGGTTTATCCATTGGCGTACAGCGCGGCACCACCTATGACAACTTCGCCACCGATACCCTCGGCGACACCGCGACTATCAACCGCTACTCCACCGCCGATGATATGGTGCTGGATATGGACGCCGAGCGTCTGGACGCTGTCTTCCTGGAGTTTTCAGTAGGCAAATCTACCCTGCTTGAAAACGAAGATAGCGACTACAAAGTAGTCGGCGAGATGGTTACCGAACCCAAGGAAGTTTTCGGTGAAGGTTTTGGTATCGCCTTCCGCCAGCGTGACGAAGCACTCGCTGAGAAATTCAACGAAGCCCTTGCTGAATTGAAAGAAAACGGCACTTACGACGAAATTTTCGCTCGCTACTTTGGCGAAGAGTAAGCGCTAATAGCCTGTGTATGCCTCCCCATCTCGGGGAGGCTTATACCGCGAGAAGCTATCATGCACACTTAGCTTCTTTTCTTCTTTCAGCGCCATTCTGGTTGCAATTGCCAGCTCTAGGCGCACTTCCCCTCCCAGGTACTAGCGGCGATATCACCTGCTTTTAGCTGAACGAATGGTTCGACGAATAGCCTTCCCCTCTTTGCCCCCAGTGCCACCTAACGCCTCTAGCGTGATTGTGTAATGCACAATTTTGAACACAAAAGCTGACATTTAATTGCTGCAAAGCGACTCGTTCCGCAACTGCCGAGGCCAACTTTTGTACCCGCTCTCACGTGACCAGTTCGACCCTGCCCTGCGCCCGCGCTACGGCTTCGGCATGGGCGAGCGCTCGGCTGGCAATATCGGGGCGACCCGCCTTTTGAGCCAGCCCAGCGCGCAGTCGGTGAAGCTCGGCCAAGTACCAGCGTTCGCCGCTCGCCCGGACGATCGCGAAAGCCTGACGCAAGGCATGCATTCCAGCGACTGGATCACCCATATTTCCCG
>NZ_JABUZE010000041.1:0-4643 GCF_014897805.1 Halomonas sp. 3F2F | reverse complement strand
TGGGCGGGTAGTTCACCAGCAAGTGGACATGATCGGTTTCACCAGGTTTTGTGGCATGGGGATGTCTGGTTTTGTGGCATGTAGTACAGCCGCTACAAAACACGGCTGTCTGGTGACTACATTCTGATTTTGCCGATGGCACTGGATTTTTTAGGCGTGTTATCCCGCTTATTATCTGCTACTGACGGCTCTGTTGAGGCATCCGCCTCCACACTTGTATCTGCTCTTCCTTCTTGGGCTCCCACCTCAACCCCGCCTTCCTCTTTTATGCTTGCCACACCAGGATCAACGGGCTCTTTGACGATAGCATGTGCCTGCGGGTTTTGTGATGGGCGGGTCGACAGCCCTTGATTATCAGCATGGCGAGCCCAGCGTGAAATATCATTGAGTAATGCCCCCGCCGACGCAAGGGCTTTTACCCGACTGGAAACATTACCGTTTGGAATGGCTGCCAGGTCGCGGTACAGCTCGGGATAATTGTAGAAATTGACGGTCAATTTTAGCGGCATGGAAGATTCTGTCTCGTCTCCGTCGCTATCCTCCACGTCCTCACTGACGATACTGCTATAGTGCCTTTCGGCGAGTGAATGCAATCGCTCACTGTCAACGGCAATGCCCCCCATTTCCCGCATCAAACAGCATAGGTTAGCGAGATTGCGCAGACGCTCCGCACGGTATTTATTAGGGACAGACATAAGTTCTCTGTACAGATCACCATCGCGGCGGCGGTACAGCATGATGTTGATGACAAGCGGCTGTGATTGCTGAAAGTCGTGCATCGCGGATTCTCCAATGATTATAAAGCTGGCGGTAATCAGTGCTACCACCAGCTGTAATGCCAATAAACGCTATCGTGCGGCCCAGCCGTGATAGCCCCGAGCGATGGACAGCACTGGATCAGAAGGCTGGATAATCTCGCAATGTGAGAAAATTCGCCGCGCTTCAGGTTCGAAAAATGCCCCACCGCCCCCTGCAACCACAACAGTATCAAGTACCGTATTTCGCATACTACCCGCAATTTCGCTTATAGCAGCCTGAGAGATTTCCAATGCGCTTTGTTGGATGTAAGGTTGGATGTCTATTTTCTGTCCTGCATAGCGTACTATGTGCAAATTTGCGCGTATTAAACTTTCAATTTTTTCAGGCTTGAGGCTCTTACCTGGTGCCGCTCCGTAGTCTGCACTGACCAATTCAGCCACTCTATCAATAATCCGAGACGTTGCTAAAAGGGTTGTACCGGACAACTCAGCATTTAACTCCCCTTCTTCAAACACTACAAAGTCAGTGCTATAAAAGCCAGGGTCAATGATGATAACACTGCCTTCTGTTAACGCCTCTACGGTATCTTGATCGTCGTTACTTTCAGCGTAGTGAATAGCATCTAAAAATGCACCGCCTGGTTGTGGAATGACCTCAACTTCATCCACGGTTACGGTTCTCTTTTTAGCAACTTGATGCTCCCCTGCCATCATCTTTTTAATATCGTTTTTTAATTCTTCGTTCTGCCAATGCGTGACCGGCAACCCCGTCACTAAGCGATCTATCTGGCGATCATTTGTATATAATAACGCAGCATGGAAAAGTGCCTTATACTGCGTCGTTTTAATGTAGTTTTCCGTTATATCGCGTGAGCTACCCAACACTTTACCTGGTGCAATACCAGCGGCATATTCAACGCCATCTACCATAACAATGGTGGTATCAACATCACCGCCGGTAATGCCTTTAATCTGCCGATTGAATTGATCGAGGCGCGACACCCCTACAGGAAAGATGGACTCCTGATGCCCTTCATCGCCGCCTGAGTAAACCAGCTTGGTGTTGCTATAGCCGATATCCAGCCCTACGTTCGTACCCATTCAGACCTCCACGTTTCACTGTTGAACCGCTAAATCGAAGCGCAAGTCACTTCGCTTTAGAGAGTTTATTTTAAACTTTTAGGTTTGTAAAAATCAGTATTGCATCCATTGAGAAATGCTTCAACCCTCTCATTACTTTTTCACTTCCCACCAGTAATGGGGGGAAGTGGCAAATTTTGCTCACCTCCCCCCAGTTGGGGGGAGAATTAAAAAAAATTGGCTATTTTTCCTATTTTCTGTTTCACCTTCCACCAGTAAGTAATATCCTGTGGGGAGCGAGGGTTTCCCCCAGGGTAATTTCATGGGGAGCGTCTGTTAGATATTGAGGCTTTGGAGGGCTATCTGGATGTCAGAATATGGTGGTAGCAGCAGTTCAAGTAATTATTCGCTTGACCATTTGCATACGTTGCTTGCTGTGAACGACGAGGCAGAAGCCGAGCGTTCGGGTATTGATTTGGCTGAAGTATCTGCCGCGCTGTCGGATGCAGCCGATGGAATGCTTGAAGAAATTGAGCGGTCGATTTATCTGGCAGCCTTGGACTCACGCACGATGGCTGACTTATTTTGGGAAGAAAAAATGGAGCGTTTTGCAGCAGGTGATCCAGGTAAGCTCGGTATCCGTGTTCGCGTTAATCGAGGAACCTTGGAAGTCGCCTATTTCCGTGATGCGTTTGTTCGAAACTCTGACTCGATGCGCAAAGGTAAAACTTACTACGCTAAACATATTAAACGGTCTGGTAAGCATCATTATAACGCCCGAGACTTTAATGGGGCTGAAAGTTGGGAGCGAGAATTAGTTGCGGCGCACGAAAAAGACCATGCCAAAAATCGAAAAATTTTTTATGAGTTATCAAAAGCGCGAACAGCGTTGAAGGAGGTCAAAAAGGTAATTGAGTCGCATAGAAAGTAGATAGTCTAATAAGTTATTTATTCATGACTCAAACACCTCTGCTGGTGAAATTTCTCTTTTTAAACCATGCCGCCGAATAATTTGATAATATTCGTTAGGCTTATCCTCTTTCACATTCAAGTGGTCTTAATTTCGTGTGCAGGCATACACAGAACACCGTCACAATGCTTTCCTTTTAAAATAAAAATTGCAAAAGCCTGTTTCAAAAAAGCGGCTTTCATAAATCTATAAAGAGCAGAATAGCTTTATATAACTTTTGATTGATTTTAATCCATATTCTACTTTTAAGCACTTATATACTTCAGTGCATAAAAGCTGCAAAAAAGCATTTATAAGCTATTATGCCACATAACAAACTAAAAGGTTTATAGCGTATGTTATGGTTTATTTAAGCCTTGAGGGTGGGCTGAAGCTAATTCACCAGAAATCCGCCCCTCAGCGCCTTGGTCGGTTTTTCGGGATGCGTAGAATCCAAAGGACACCCGACATCGAGACAAGGAGAGCACTGTGCTCACATTAGTAACCGCTGATAAGTCTGAAAACGCATTGTCACGGCTTGAAGAAGAACAGCAGATATTGGCTGACGATATCGCTATGGCATTTTTTAACCTGACGCCCGACATCACTGAGGATGCTGACTGTGGCGACGTTGCGCACGAAGCAGCAGCATTCTTTGCTGACGCCGGTATGCCCAAGGAGCTGTTCTTTGGCGAGCTACATACCAACGAAACGGGCGAAAACGTGATCATCGTGCCGCATTACTGGCTGGAGGTGCCGCTGCAAACAACGCGGATTATCGTCGATCTGACACTGCCTTTCTGGCTGACTGATCCTGTTGCCGACACGACGGATTTCGACATTCCAACCGTGCTCATCAAGCGCCTGAGCGACGAGCGAGGACGAAAATACATGGGTGAGCGCATCGAGTTTCCCGATCTTGTAGGTGAAGCCGATAGCTCGGCTATTGCGTTGTATCCGCAGTGCCGATTTTGCGATGGCCTTGTCCGTCATTACCATCGTCTAAAGTAAGGGTTTCGAGATGGAGACACAGGCTCGACAGAGGCACTTGCTTGCGTTTCTGGATCGGTACGGCGTTGACTCTCCTGCATTGCAGTACGCGACCTCGCTTCTTTTGGACGCCCCGAAACTATCCCTGCTGTGTCCGATTCTCCGTCCATCGAAAGTGTTGCGCTATTTGGCCTGGACGACGACGAATGGGAAGACGCGGTGCGAGCTGCCCGTCTTCAGCGCAAACTGGATCAGCTGTCTTCGCAGTTTCCGCTTACGCTGCTTTCGGATTCGGTTGTCGATGCCGATAGTGGTCGGATACAGCTTTGGGGCCGCCAGGTGCTACGCCCATCGGTGCTAGAAGATCAGCTGGGTATGTCTATCGCCACATCCGATTGGCAGATCGTGATGGATGCTTTGCAACTGCTCCCGTCTTCCTGGTCGATGGTGCTGGAAATTTCTCGGGGGGCGGCTTAATTTCGCACCGGCTTGGTCAAGCGCAAAAGTTGGTTAAGCTACTAGGGAAATCAACGTAACGAGGAAAATCTGGTCAATTACCTCCGGCTGAAGCCGGAGGCTTGTAAAAGCAAGCCCGGTTGACCAGGGAAAGCGGTAGCCAACCCGCTACGTTGATAACAGGTCGCCAAGACTCACCGCCAAATGCTTCCTCAGTTTGGCGCTCTGAAAGGTCAGGATCATGCTGGCGCAGGGTAAAACGCCGAAGGTCTTGATCGCTGCCGATAGCCATATCGTTGGCAGGAGCCGGTTATCAACCTTCCCGAGGGGAGACGGGGCGAAAGCCCTGCGACACCAGGCCCGTAAGGCAGGGCAAACGCATGAAAGATTTCATCCAGCCAATATCGTCG
>NZ_JABUZE010000042.1:0-35974 GCF_014897805.1 Halomonas sp. 3F2F | reverse complement strand
AATTACGGAAAAAGTAACTCGATAACTTTTGCATAACCACTTAACTGAATTCAAGCAATAAGGGTAGTGACGGTCCTTAGCGTCCGTTTAAGAGTCGGATTGTGCTACTCTGTGCTCTCGTTAAGAGCACACGGTGGCTAGTCAAGATGGCGCTTTATTATGTTTAATGCCCAGTATTTTCGGACGTTTATAACGTTAGTGGAAACGGGGAGTTTCACACGAACTGCGCGCCGTTTGGAGATGACGCAGCCTGGCGTCAGCCAGCATATCCGCAAGTTAGAAAGCTATTTAGATAAACCGCTGATAGAGAGAAAGGGCAGAAGTTTTACGCTAACGGAGTCTGGACGAAGGGCTTATGATTATGCGTTGAAGCTATTTGCCGAGCATGAGCAGTTTCGCCATGGTTTAGATGACGACTCGCTGGATAGCGGTGAATGCCGGATTGCATCTCCAGGAAGTGTTGGCTTGATGTTTTATCCTTTTATTCTTGGTCAGCAGCAGATGCACCCCAACTTAACGGTCAATTACAGTTTTGCTTTTAATCACGAAATCGTTAATGACCTGCTTGAAGGCCGCTACGATATTGGCATCGTGACTGAGCAGGTCAACCATACCGAACTGACCTGCACGGTATGGCACAAAGAGCCATTATGTTTAGTCGTGCCTGCTGATTTTGCTGGCAGCACGCTAACCGACCTGATGGGCATTGGTTTTCTTAATTACTACGACGGCATTAATCACGCCAATGCACTGCTGCGCGCCAATTATCCAGACGAATTTCGTTCAATGACGCATTTTCGGCATCAGGGGTTTACTAACGAAGTGAGCATGGTGCTGGATGCGGTCGCGCGAGGGCTAGGTTTTACCGTTGTCTCACGCTTGGTGTTAGAAACCTCTCCTTGGCAACGCCAAGTAAAAGCGTTGGCGTTACCTCAAGGGATTAATGAAGTGCTTTATCTGCTGCGCCGGCGAGATTCGGTCTTGCCGAAACGTTATGAAAAGCTACTGGAGGGGTTTCATCACCAACGCCTGCAAGAAAAAACGCCCCTGGTGCCCGAATAACGAGCGCCAAGGGCGTTTAAGAGACAGGGATGTCTTGTCGTTTAATAGTGTATGCGTTGAGTATTAACGACGGTATTCGTCAATGCTAGGGCAAGTGCAGATAAGTTGCCGATCACCGAATACGTTATCAACGCGGTTAACCGCAGGCCAATACTTTGACGCAGCAACAGCATCAGTTGGGAAGGCGCCCAGTTTACGGTCATAAGGGCGTTGCCACTCGCTATCCATCAAATCTGCTTGGGTATGAGGGGCATTCACCAACGGGTTATTATCCAGCGGCCAATCACCCTTTTCGACGCGCGCAATCTCTTCTCGAATCGCGATCATGGCATCACAGAAGCGATCAATTTCGTAGAGTGACTCAGACTCTGTAGGCTCGATCATCAGTGTGCCGGGCACAGGGAACGACATGGTCGGTGCATGGAAACCGTAGTCCATCAGACGCTTGGCAATATCTTCTTCACTGATACCGGAAGCACTCTTGAGCGGACGAATATCGATGATGCATTCGTGGGCGACATTGCCGTTCTGGCCACGGTAGAGAATCGGGTAAGCACTCTCTAATCGCTTGGCAATATAATTGGCATTAAGAATAGCCAGCTCAGTTGCTTCGCGAAGCCCACGTGCGCCCATCATCTTAATGTAAGCCCAGGAAATTGGCAGAATTGACGCGCTGCCAAATGCTGCAGCGGAAACCGCACTGTTTTCTGGGTTAACACCATTAATAGGCGTAACCACGTGATTGGAAACGAAGGGGGCAAGGTGAGCTTTGACACCAATCGGGCCCATTCCCGGGCCACCGCCACCGTGGGGTATACAAAATGTTTTGTGCAGATTGAGGTGCGAGACATCACCACCGAAGTCACCGGGCCGCGTCAACCCCACCTGAGCATTCATGTTGGCACCATCCACATACACTTGGCCGCCATGCTGATGTACTACCTCGCAAACCTTGCGAACATGGGACTCGAAGACACCGTGAGTAGAGGGATACGTGATCATTACGGCAGATAGGCGATCACTGTGCTGCTCGGCTTTGCGCGTTAGATCATCCAGGTCAATGTTGCCGTTGGCGTCACACTCAACCACGACAACGTCCATGCTTAGCATGGCGGCAGACGCAGGGTTAGTGCCGTGGGCAGAGCTGGGGATTAAGCACACATCACGATGAGCTTCACCTTGTGCTGCCTGATAGCGACGAATAGCCAGCAGACCCGCATATTCACCCTGGGCACCTGAGTTGGGTTGCATGGAGATATGGTCATACCCCGTCACTTCCACTAAGAAGGCGGCTAGCTCATCAATCATTTGATGATAGCCGGCCACTTGATCGCGAGGGGCGAACGGGTGGAGGTGCGCAAACGCAGGCCAGGAGATCGGAATCATTTCACTGGTAGCGTTTAGCTTCATCGTGCACGAACCCAGCGGGATCATGGCATGAGCTAAGGAAAGGTCTTTATTTTCGAGACGTTTCAAATAACGCAGCATCTCGGTTTCACTGCGATAACGGGTAAACGTGGGGTGTTCCAAAAAGCTGCTTTCACGCCGATACAGCGCAGGAATGCCGCTAAGCTCGTCACTAATGACCTGTCCATCAAACGCTGCGACGGACAAGCCGTGCTCATCGCCTAACAGCACATCAAAAAGCGTCGCGACGTCGTGAGCCGTTGTCGTTTCATCCAGGCTAATGCCCACATCGCCATTGGCGAAGTAATGAAGGTTGATGTCATGCGTCATGGCGCGGCCATGAATTTTACCCGCATCTATTTGAGTCAGGCGGAGTGTATCAAACCAGCTGTCGTTCGCTAACGTGACCCCACCTTGCTTAAGGCCTTCCGCTAATAAAGTAGTGAGGCGATGTACGCGGCCTGCAATTTTGCGAAGACCCTCTGCACCATGGTAGGTGGCGTAGAAGCCAGCAATATTTGCTAGTAGTGCCTGAGCAGTACAAATATTGGAGGTCGCTTTCTCGCGGCGGATATGCTGCTCGCGGGTCTGCATGGCCATGCGCAATGCAGTGTTACCGCGGCTATCTTTTGAGACACCAATAATGCGGCCAGGAATCGAGCGCTTTAGCTTATCGGATGTGGCGAAGAAAGCTGCATGCGGGCCACCAAAGCCCATGGGGACACCAAAACGCTGGGAGTTACCGACGACGATATCAGCGCCCATTGCTCCTGGTTCTTTAAGTAGCACTAGGCTCAATAGATCCGTGGCGACGCACGTCATGATGCCGCGTTCTTTGGCAGCACTTAGTAGAGGAGAAAGGTCCGTGATGTTGCCGCTGGCGGAAGGGTATTGCACCAGGGCACCAAACACATCGTGTTCTGCCAGCGTTTCAGCGGGGCCACTGATTAGCTCAAAGCCAAAAAACTCCGCGCGAGTTTTAATAACGTCTAACGTTTGCGGAAATAGATCATCGGCAACAAAGAAGGTTGTTGACTTACTTTTCTTGTTGCTGCGCTTGCATAGTGCCATCGCTTCCGCTGCGGCGGTCGCTTCGTCCAGCAATGAAGCATTGGCAAGCTCCATGCCGGTTAAATCCATAATAACCTGCTGAAAGTTAAGCAGGCCCTCTAGTCGGCCTTGAGAGATCTCAGGCTGATAAGGCGTATAAGCGGTGTACCAGCCCGGATTTTCCAGCACATTGCGCTGAATGACCGCCGGCATGTGGGTGCCGTAGTAACCTTGGCCGATGTAGCTTTTAGCCACACGATTTTGGCGCGCCAGCTGGCTTAGGTAGTCTAGCGCTTCTGCTTCGCTGCGTGGGTCGTCCAGGGCTAACTCACGGCCAAGGCGGATATCGCTTGGCACGGTTTGCTCAATAAGATCTTCCATGCGCTGCAAATTGAGCGCTTTTAACATAGTGTCGACATCAGCGGGGCTAGGCCCATTGTGGCGTTTGATAAAAGCATCATGGTCGGCCAGTTCGGCCAAACGGCGTGTTTCAAATGGCATGGGAGGGTTCCGAACGTAATGAGAAAACCGCGCAGGGTGAAACTAGAAAGCCTGCTTTACGCAGGCTTTCCGACTAATTAATCGTCTGAACTAAGTGTTGCCTGGTAAGCATCTGCGTCTAGCAACCCTTCAAGGGCTGTGTCTGTCAGGCGCACCTTCATAATCCAACCACCTTCATAAGGCGCTTCATTGACTGTCTCCGGCGAATCTTCAAGCGCCTCATTCACTTCGATAACTTCACCGTTAACCGGCGAGTAAAGGTCAGAAGCCGCCTTAACAGACTCGATAACGCCGAACTCTTGGCCTTTGTTGAGTGCCTGACCGACTTCTGGCAGTTCAACGAAAACAACGTCACCCAGCGCTTCTTGGGCATGATCAGTAATGCCGATCGTGACGGTACCGTCTTGGTGGTCAAGTACCCATTCGTGGCTTGCGGCATAACGAAGATTGGCAGGAAGATTGCTCATGATGATTCCCTTTATGAAACAGTTGTCTGGACAGGAGCATACTAACGCCTGTCGTTCGCCTTGGCGACTATTGGCCAGTTCTAAGCTAGGCGATCTGTGCCCTATGTTAACGTGTTTCCGATCGGAAACAAATTTCTTCAACGCCCCATGGTGGCAAAAAAACACGTCGTGTTTCCTGATGCTTTATATCTGCTAGTTTTTTTGAAAACAGATGCTTTCTCTACTGAGTTGCGACATGACAATGGATGCGCACTAGGAAAATGGTGTAAAACATGCCAATTATGCGTTTTTTCAAAGCGTGAGACGCGCTATGGTGGAAACGTTTGATAACCTCAGCAGCATAAAACAAGGCAGCTTGACTGCCCGGTACCCATAATAAACGAGCTAACGAACAGGGTAAGGAGAAACACGTGGAAATACTAACCAACCTCCTAGGGGCAATTAACGGTGTCGTTTGGGGCCCGATAATGTTGGTCCTACTGCTAGGCGTAGGGATTTACTTACAGATTGGCTTGAAGCTGATGCCGATTAGAAAGCTTGGTGTGGGTTTCAAGCTCATGTGGAAGGGCCGCGACACTAAGCCTAGCAAAGCAGATGCTGACCAGACGTCTGCTGACCAAGACGGTGAGATTTCACCTTTTGATGCACTGATGACGGCGCTATCCGCGACGATTGGCACAGGTAATATCGCGGGTGTGGCAACGGCTATTGCGCTTGGTGGCCCAGGCGCGGTGTTCTGGATGTGGATCACTGCGTTAGTGGGGATGGCCACTAAATTTTCCGAAGCAGTTCTTGCTGTGCGTTATCGTGAAACCGATAGCACTGGCTACCACGTCGGTGGCCCGATGTTCTATATAAAGAATGGCCTCGGTAAGAAATGGCTCTGGCTGGGTGGGCTGTTCTCATTCTTTGGTGCGGTAGCGGCTTTCGGGATCGGTAATACCGTACAGTCAAACTCTGTAGCGGATGCAATGGACTCTACCTTTGGTGTTCCGCATTGGCTAACCGGCGTAATTATCATGGTGCTGGCGGGGGCTGTTATCCTCGGCGGCATTAAGCGCATTGCAAAAGTAGCCGGTAAACTAGTGCCCATCATGGGGATTGCTTACGTGATTGCCGGGCTGTTGGTCTTGATCGTGAATGCAAGCCAAATTGGTGAAGCGTTTGGTTTGATTTTCTATTACGCCTTTAATCCGATGGCAGCAGCGGGTGGCTTTGCCGGTGCGGCAGTCATGGCTGCTATCCGGTTTGGTGTAGCACGCGGTATTTTCTCTAACGAAGCAGGTTTAGGTAGTGCACCCATTGCACACGCAGCAGCGCAGACCAAAAACCCGGTTCGCCAAGGCCTTATCGCCATGCTGGGTACCTTTATCGATACGATTGTCGTTTGTACCATTACGGCACTGGTTATTTTGACCTCCACAGTATGGATTGATGGTGAGGCGGGTGCATCACTGACGGCGCTTTCGTTCGATGCTGCCTTGCCCGGTTTTGGTAACCAGATTGTTGCGATTGCCCTGGCTGTGTTTGCCTTCACCACGATTCTTGGCTGGTCTTTCTACGGCGAGAAGTGCTGTCAGTTCCTGTTCGGTACACGTTCGATTATGCTGTATCGCGTGCTGTTCGTTCTGGCAATCCCGCTGGGTGCTATCGCGCAGCTTGGTTTTATTTGGCTGATGGCTGATACCTTTAACGCTATGATGGCCATTCCCAACTTGATCGCGCTGGCGCTACTTTCGCCAGTGGTATTCAAACTTACCCGTGATTACTTTGCAGGCAAAGATGTGCTGCCGGGTGAAGCGCTAGATCATGATAAGTAAGCCCTATTCAACGTAATATGGGCCGATAAGATGTAATAGAGCCGGGAAGCCAGTCATGGCTTCCCGTTTCTCTTTCTCGACCGAGGAAATCCCATGACCGACCTTAAACAGACGCCACTTCATGAATTGCATCTTTCGCTAGGAGCCAAAATGGTTCCCTTTGCGGGTTATGACATGCCGGTGCAATACCCATTGGGTGTCAAAAAAGAGCATGAGCACACGCGTCAACAATGTGGGCTGTTTGATGTTTCTCACATGGGCCAAATAGCGGTTTCTGGCGACAATGTTGCTGAGGCGCTTGAGTCACTCATCCCAGCAGACCTAGTGGGGTTAAGCAAAGGTGAGCAGCGCTATGGACTATTAACCGGGACTGATGGCGGTATTATCGATGATCTAATGGCCGTCAATGCAGGTGATCATTTTTATCTGGTCGTCAATGCTGCTTGCAAAGAGCAGGATATTGCCCATCTGCGCACCAATCTTGCTGCTACTCATCACATTGAGGTGCTCGACCGTGGGCTACTGGCTCTGCAAGGCCCGCAAGCACGCGATGTCATGGAACGTTTGTGTCCCCAAGCGTGTGAGCTAACGTTTATGCAGCATGGCCGCTTCACGATGGCGGGGCAGGAAGTCTGGATTAGTCGTAGCGGTTATACTGGTGAAGATGGTTTTGAAATATCAGTAGCTTCTGATGCATGCCAGGCATTGGCAGAGCAGCTGTTAGCTGAGCCTGAAGTTGAAGCGATTGGCTTGGGTGCGCGCGACTCGCTTCGCCTAGAAGCAGGGCTGTGTTTGTACGGGCACGATATGGATATGACGACGACGCCTGTAGAAGCTGGGCTTATTTGGGCGATTGGTAAGCCTCGCCGACATGATGGGGAGCGTCCAGCAGGTTTCCCAGGAGCGGAGATTATTCTGCACCAAGTAGCCGCGAAAGATCATACGCGTAAGCGGGTAGGGCTAGTGGCAGAAGGGCGAGCACCAGTAAGAGAGGGCGCGCTTTTAGTTGATGCAAAGGGTAATGAAATTGGTGTTGTGACTTCCGGTGGCTTTGGGCCAAGTGTTGGTAAGCCAATTGCCATGGGGTACGTGGGGCGTGAATGGGAAGCGCCGGAGACCACAGTTTATGCGTTGGTGAGAGGTAAACAGTTGCCGATGGTTGTGACACCTACGCCGTTTGTGAAGCCAGGCTATTATCGCGGCTAACACCGCCACTGTTCATGAAAAAAGCCCCTGAAATTCAGGGGCTTTTTTTACTTCATCTTAATACTTGTCGGGGGTCGATAGGTTTTCCGCCTTGGCGCAGGTCAAAAAGCAGGTCGTAGCGCTGTGAGGCACTGCTTTGGCCGACATCACAAAGTGGGTCGCCTGTACTCACTTGCTGGCCGACACGGACTAAAATGCGTTCGCACAGTGCGTAGACGGTTTGTAAGTTATCCGCATGATGAATAATGACAACTTCGCCAAGCTGGCGCATTCCATCAGCAAAACGCACTTCACCTGGCGCGACTGCTTGGGCTTTGGCACCGGCTTGGGTGGCCAGTAGCATAGGTTGTAGCGTGCCACGGCTATCGGCACCAAAGCGGCGCACAATCCGATAATCCTCTAAGGGCCAGGGCCAACGACGTGCAGATGCAGGCAAGCTTGCGCTTGGCGTCGGTGCTGGCTGGCTAGTGCTGGAACTGCTGGCGCTGCTTGAGGTGGTGCTGCTACTCAGCGGTACACTGACAATTTGGCCAACTCTGAGCGCTGTGGGAGAGGTGCCAGGATTGGCACTCTGCATACGCCCTGATGTGGTGCCAAAATGGCGCGCGATACTTGAATAGGTATCGCCAGGCCGAATTTGGTAGCGATAGGGCCCGCCAGAGGGCGCTCGCTCTTGCTGGGTAGGTATTAATAAACGTTGTCCAACGTTTAAGCGTTGAGCATTTGTTCCAGGGTTGAAGCGTTCAAGACGTTCTAGTGGAACATTTGCTCGGTTGGCAAGTTTTCCTAGCGTATCGCCACGCTGTACCGCTACCCATTCACCATTTATTTGACCGGCAGTGCTACTGGGCACAGGGTTGTTTTGATCATTTGAAGAGGGAGAACCAGCACATCCCGCTAACAACGTTGCTAGCAAACAGGCCGCTAACCATCGAGCTAGTCGTGATTGGTTTGCTTGGCTAGCAAGGCGTCTTTTTCCTGCCAGAGTGAATTGATCCATGCGTGGAACCGTTCCTTGTGCTGCTGTTCTTCGTGATAGTTGGCTTCGTTCATCCATTGGGGAATAGCGAGTTGCCTTGCGTTAAGTGTGATGCAAGCCTCTTTTCCGCATAGAAAACCCCAGAAAGTTGGCGTTGGGTTTTCATAGCTGATGGTGACATCCAAAATGCCATCCAGTTTGTCACCAAGCAGGCTAAGCACCTGAGAGACACCGCCAGCCTTGGGTCTCAGTAAGTGCCGAAATGGGCTTTGCTGTTTTTCCCGTTTTGCTACGGTAAAGCGTGTCCCCTCGACAAAATTAAATATTGCAATGGGGGCATTTCTAGCTTGCCGGCAAACGCGCTCAGTTGATTCACGGTCGATAGTGGCGAGTTTAGGGTTTTTGGCAAGTTGCTCACGACTGAAGCGCCGCATAAAAGGGAATTCTAACGCCCAAAATGCCAGTCCGACGATAGGAATCCAAATTAACTGATGTTTCAAAAAGAACCGGGGCATTGGAATGCGGCGATGCAATGCCATAAAAAGAATGAAGATATCTGTCCAACTGCGGTGGTTTGAAATAACCAGCCACCATTGATGTGGGCTGAGTGAATCCGGAATGCTGATGTTTACATCAGGCTTGATCCACCGGCGCATCCACCACAGATTTGCGCCAATCCAATTGAGCGCAACGCGGCACAGACCATCAAGAATTCTCTGTTTTTGATGTCGTCCTGGGGTGATGACTTTTAACAGCGTTAACAAAATGAGTGGCACGCCCCAAAACAGTGTCGTTAGCGTCAGCAGCAACAGGCTGACGACTCCTTTGGCAGTAGACATACCACAGTTCCTTTTACGTATGATGACACCAGTGGTGCAATTTTAGCGCTAGGTGACCAATTTATAGGCAACCCCGCGTAAATGCTAAAGGATCACGCCCACGCTGCCCAGTATACTACCAAACCTTAGCATGCTTAACGGATGTGCTAGGGCGTCAGTGTCGGTGTGTTGATACCTTCGATTAGCACTTTGCTCAGAGCCTGTGCCGCGACAGATAACTCATGATGCGTCAGTATCCCCACTCGGCAGGCAATGCCTGGTGAGGTTAAGGGAACGCAACGAGCGCCGAGTTGGTGCATTTGCTGAATACACATTGAAGGCACGGCACTTACGCCTAAGCCATCGGCCACCATTCTACCAACGGTTGAGAGCTGATGGCTTTCAAAAGCGACCGGTAAGTCAATGTGTTGTTTGGCAAGTCCTTGCTCTAACAATCTACGCACCATTGATGGGCGTTGAAGGGTAATAAAATCCTGTTGTAACAAGGTGGCCCAGCTCAGTGTGTTGGCCTGGGCCAATCCTGATTGGGGGGGGACGACAGCGATAAACTGATCTTCAAAGAGTGGTGTGAACGTTAAGCTGCCGGTTCCTTCGGGTAAAAAGGCAATGCCGATTTCCACTTGGCGAGAGCGCACCATGTCGATGACTTCTTCGTTGATAACATCATGGACAGTAATATTGATCTTAGGATATTGCCGACGGAAGGTAACCAGGGCGCTGGGCAGTAAATTACACGCAAAAGAGGGCATGGCTGCTACGCTTAAACGGCCAAGCTGGAGAGTGAAGCGTTGGCGCAGCCGCTCTTCAGTATTATCCCACTGAGCAAGTAAATGCTTCGCCAGTGGGATAAGGGTTTCACCCTCAGGTGTGAGTCGGACGCTACGGGTACTGCGTATCAACAGCTTTCCCCCCAGCGAATCTTCAAGCCCTTTGATGGCCAAGCTGAGCGCTGGCTGAGACAGGTGCAGGCGCTCACAGGCTTGGGTAAAGCTCAGGGTTTGGGCTACCGCCAGAAAAGCGCGAAGTTGCTTAACGGTCATACGGACCCTTTAATAAATTTTTTATATAAATTGATAAGAAAAACAAACTTAACAAATATATCATCTGGTACAACACTGGCTATACAGATCCAACCGCATCATAACGACGCGTGCAACGTACCACCGATAATAATGCGAGGCATAACAATGGCAGGATTTGACAAGCGTGTATCTTCCTATGAGGAAGCGATGGAAGGTATCGAAAGTGGCATGACCGTTATTGCTGGCGGTTTTGGCCTTTGCGGCATTCCTGAAAATTTGATCGCTGAGATTAAACGTCGGGCTGTCACTGACCTCACGGTAGTGTCTAACAATTGTGGTGTTGATGGTTTCGGGCTAGGTGTGCTGCTCGAAGATCGTCAGATTCGTAAAATTCTCGCTTCTTATGTTGGCGAGAACGCAATGTTTGAACAGCAAATGCTTAACGACGAAATTGAAGTTGTGCTAACACCCCAAGGCACGCTGGCCGAGAAAATGCGCGCCGGTGGTGCGGGTATCCCTGCATTCTATACCGCCACAGGTTACGGAACACCTATTGGTGAAGGTAAAGAGGTGCGTGAATTTAACGGCCGCCACTATATTTTAGAAGAAGCCATTACCGGTGATTTCGCGATTGTTAAAGGCTGGAAAGCGGATCGCTATGGCAACGTCATGTATCGGCATACGGCACAGAACTTCAATCCCATGGCAGCCACCGCTGGAAAAATAACGGTTGTAGAAGTTGAGGAAATTGTTGAACCAGGAGAATTGGAGCCAAGCCAGATCCATACCCCCGGTATCTATGTGGATCGCATTATTCAAGGCTCATTCGAGAAGCGCATCGAAAAACGCACGGTACGTAGCTGATCGCTCTCTGGTTTAGACATTTTCACTCAATAAGAGGTATACACCATGGCTTTAACACGTGAGCAAATGGCACAGCGCGTTGCGCGTGAACTTGAAGACGGCTTTTACGTCAATTTAGGTATCGGCATACCTACGCTGGTTGCCAACTATGTACCTGACGGTATTGATGTCATGCTGCAGTCCGAAAATGGACTGCTGGGTATGGGGCGTTTTCCCACTGAGGAAGAAGTTGATGCTGATATGATCAACGCCGGTAAGCAGACGGTCACCGCTCGTCCTGGGGCTGCTATTTTCTCTTCAGCAGAATCATTCGCCATGATTCGTGGCGGTCATGTGGATCTGACCGTGCTGGGTGCTTTTGAAGTGGACCAAGAGGGGAATATTGCGTCATGGATGGTGCCAGGCAAGCTCATCAAAGGGATGGGCGGCGCGATGGATTTGGTTGCTGGCGCAGAAAACATTATCTGTACCATGACGCACGCCTCGAAACACGGTGAGTCCAAGTTGCTAGAAAAGTGCACGCTTCCTCTAACAGGGGCAGGTTGCATCAATCGCGTATTGACCGACCTGGCTTATTTGGAAATTAAAGACGGTGCTTTTATTCTCAAAGAGCGTGCCCCTGGTGTCAGTGTTGAAGAAATTATTGAAAAAACAGCTGGCAAGCTGATTGTGCCCGATCACGTTCCTGAAATGACGTTTGACGCTGAATAACCCTTAGTCGACTACTCTTAACAGGCGTGAGCTAATCAGCTCACGCCATTTCACAGCGGGTGTGGAAAGGAAGTAGGATTTCAGCAATACGCTCATGGTCATCGCCGACATGTTTTTGCACGAGTGCTAGTCCCCCCAGACAAAGACGATGCTCATCGCCTGAGCTGAAAACGGTTTTTTGTGGCATTGCAGGATAAAATCGATGCTCAAGTAGCGGTGACACGGAAAATACGCCGTTTTGTTGCCCCTCAAAACTGGGCATGCCGCATGCTTCAAGCTGACTATGCAAGGTGTCTAGGGGCTCGCCAATCGTTGAGCAGTCGAAACCTGCGTGATGCAGTCTAGGGCCCATGATCGCTAGCCAGGCAGCGAGGGGATGTGCCTGTTGTAGCTGCTGATAGAGCGCCCAAGAGGGCATTGGCCATGGGCGTCCTCGGCTTAGTAAATTTTGCCCTTGGCAATCGGCCGGATGGCTTTGTAGCACGAGCTGCGTTAATGCTTCGCGGGGTGCTTTTGAAAGCGTACCCAGCTGCAACTCTGCTAATACCAGCCAACTGCTATTGTCATTAGGTGCAAGTAAATGCACCAAAAGGCCTTTATCTGCCATAGCGTAATGGCCAACTGATCGGTAGCCCATATGTGCAAGGCTGGTGTTGAGCTCGCTAGCAGCAAAGGGACCATGATTTAGCGTCACCAAGGTCAAATACTCGGCTGACGTACTTAGTGGCCACAATCTTAGTCCGCCAAGGTCTGGGTGTGTATGTATGTAGTCCAGCCAAAGCTGTTGAACAAACTCCTCTCGCTGCATTGGGATACCCTCGCCGCCTAATCGAACGTCACATGAACTGTCATATAAGCTGTGATACTTCAGTATAGGCAAGCGAAGATTTGGTTGTTCAACGGGTGTAAACGTCAGTTTTAACGCCTGGGTTAAGAAGCCAACAGCTGCTGTTGGCGCACAAAATGGTCGAACTCAGTAAAACCGCCTATGTGCTGTTGGTCAACAAACACTTGGGGGACGGTATGAATAGGCTTGCCAGCCGTTTTTGCAATATCTTCCTTGGTAACGCCTTCTGAAGGCATATCAACGTAGCGGTAGCCTTCTATCTTTCCGTTACTCTCTAAATGCTCTGCGAGATGCTTTGCGCGTACGCAGAAGGGGCATGACATGCGGCCAAAAATTACCACAAACATCGTAGAAACTCCTTTAGGATAAAGATCTATTAAAAATGGGTTGCCTATTGTGGCGCAGCTCATGCAGTTTGGCTAATAGCGCTACACTACACGCTTCATTAAGCCGTGTTATGGGCGAATGTTTAATCATCGGAAGAGCGTATGCAAACCTTAGCTGCCCAAGAATACGCACGCTTAGCTGAATTAGCGTTGCATTATCGAGATGCGCATCTGCGCTCAATGAAGCAGGCGGATCATTATAACCCTCGTCTTGGTGTTGATGCGCTGTGCTTCCAGCCTTGGGAAGAGGAGCATGCGTCACTACTGGTCGGTGCGTTAATAACACCTTGTGCGATGTGGCTAGTTGCTGTGCCGCGCCTGAATCAGCATGCCTCTCTGGGGAATCTATTGCGCCTCAACCTTCCTGCTGGCCACTATTCGCTTTCATGTGAACCGTTGCCCAACGGCAGTGAGCTTTATAAGCGCATCATTCTGGAGGATCTAAGTGATTTAGAAAGTATGCAGGAAGCTGCGCGACTGGCCCAGCGCATGATGATGCAGTTAATGGTGTCTGATAAATCTTCTCCAGAGGTTGGTTAGGCAGAAACGTCTACCTCTATCTACACTGTTGTTTTTACATTTTTACTCTGAATAATCTCAGCAAAAGGAACGTTTATGTCCTCTGAAAAAGCTGTCACACCCCGTGTTGCTGTGGTCACTGGCACTAGCAGCGGTATTGGTGAAGCGGTGGTGAAACATTTCTGTGAGCAGGGTTTTCAAGTGTCAGCAGTAGACTTTAACCCGGCTGGAAAAGAAGTGGCTGACGCGGCTGGCGCAGCGTTTTATCAGGGGGATTTAACCGACCCCGACGCGTGCCGTGGCGCGATTGCTGACGCGGTTAAACGCTTTGGTGGCGTCGATATTTTGGTTAATAATGCAGGTATTCAGCACGTCGCTTCTATTGAGACGTTCCCTGAAGAGAAGTGGCGTCAAATCATTGATTTAATGCTGACAGCGCCGTTTTTGCTTACCCAGGCAGCATGGCCACATATGCGTAAAAAAGGTTGGGGGCGTGTGATTAATATTGCGTCTGTGCATGCACAGGTGGCTTCACCAGGCAAAGCCGCTTATATCAGTGCCAAGCACGGCATGATCGGACTAACGAAAACCGCCGCTTTAGAAGGTGGTGAGCAGGGGATTACCGCCAATACTATTTGCCCCGCCTATGTGAAAACACCGCTGGTAGATAATCAGATCGCCGACCAAGCCAAGCTACATGGGATGGATGAGCAAGAGGTGATTGAAAAAATCATGCTGAAAAACGCAGCGGTTAAGCGCTTGATTGAGCCTTCCGAGGTTGCTCAGCTAGTTGCTTACTTAGCCTCCGATGCGGCAGGCGCTGTAACGGGTGCCAGCTGGAACATTGATCTAGGATGGACCGCCCAATAACATCAAGTTGACGCCCACTCTTTGCGTCGCCGTTGCGCAAAGAGTGGGCGAATTACCGACGTACCGGGCGCTTCTGTAATTTGCGTTGTAATGTGCGCCGATGCATACCGAGTGCCCTAGCCGTGGCTGAAATGTTGCCATCATGCTCTTGCAACACCTTTTGAATGTGCTCCCACGTTATACGGTTGATAGAGGGAGGGTTGTCGGCTAGCTCAATATTCGGATCACCATCCTGATGGTCAAAAGCGGCAATAACATCGTCGGCATCCGCTGGTTTGCATAGATAGTTAACAGCGCCAAGTTTGATGGCTTCTACCGCTGTGGCGATGCTGGAATACCCCGTTAATACCACAATGCGGCAATTCGGTGCGCTTGCCAGCATGTCGGGCAGTAGCTTAAGCCCGGAACTATGCTCAAGTTTTAGATCGAGTGTTGCCATCGTTGGCATGAACTGCGTGATCAGCGCCATTGCTTGATCAGCATCGTGGGCAACTTGCACCTCAAAACCACGACGCGAAAGCGCTCTGCTTAGCACGTGACAAAACATTTCATCATCGTCGACGATTAGAAGGCGTTGGTCTTGCGTCTGCATGATGTCCTCGATTTTCTGGCGAATGCTCTGCGTCGCTGTTACTTATCAGGGGCGGAACAAAGCGGCAGCGTCACTTCCGTTAACGTACCGCCTTCAGGATGATTGTACAGGCTTACTCCACCACCGAAACGATTAATGGTGGCATGGGTTAAAAACAGCCCAATCCCCATGCCTTTGCTTTTGGTGGAAATAAACGTGTCGCCTAGCTGGTCAGCAATCGACATGGCGATGCCGGGTCCATGGTCGCGTATATCAATAACAACGCTTTCATCTTGCCAATCCAATCGAATAGCAATTTGTTCTGGATTGGCGTCGGCGGCGTTATTCAGCAAATTGGTTAGCGCTTGATCTAATGTGGCATCGACGGCCAACCAGGGGCGGCCGCGTTTCTCGGCAACATCAAAAAAGTGGCTAACATCTGGCCTGATAACGAGCCAGCGTTGCACAACGGCGGCTAACCACAGTTCAGCATCCAGTATCTCTGGTTCTGCCATGCGCCGACGATCAGCCGTCGCAACAAGGTGTTGTAAGCGCGATTTGCACACGTCTACTTGCTGGCGAAGAATGGCTATATCTTGTTGCAAGGGGGAGTCATTAGGCGCGTCCTGGTACATTTCATTGAGCAGCACGGCCATGGTTGAAAGCGGCGTGCCAAGCTCATGAGCCGTACCAGCGGCTTGAGTAGCAACGGCTAACACCTGTTCATTGCGCAGTGCCGCTTCTCGCGTGCGAGATAGTGCTTTATCTCGATTACGCAGTGCATGGGCCATTTTGTAGATAAAGAACGTGACCAGTCCGGCTGATAAGCCAAAATTAAGCCACATACCCAATACGTGAAGGCTTAGTGGGCCGTCGCTGTTAATGTGGCCCAGCTGAGGTATCGGGTGATAAAAGAACATCAGGTAGGTGTAACCTGCCATTGAACACGCGGCGATGATCCAAGCATGCCGCCAGGGAAGGGTTGCGGCGGCGATAGTGACAGGCACTAAATAGTAAGTAATAAAGGGGTTTGTTGAGCCGCCTGAAAAATAAAATAGCAGCGTTAAGCCTGCAATATCGGCCAATAAGTGGGCAAGATATTCGAAATGATTAACCGCTTTGGGTCTGCCTAAGCGCCACCATGTGACGATATTCAGTATCCCCATGGCAATCACAACACTGACGACTGCAGTCACTGGCAAGTCGAAAGCGAGTAGCTCAATGCCAACAATAATGGCCAGTAAAAAGCCGGTCCATGTGATACCTCTGACGATCGTTAATCGAACGAGGTTACGGTTTGGCGTCGAAAGCGGGAGAGGCAGGGGGGTAGGCATAGCGTGCTTATTTGCTCGATGCTTTCACGTTGTGAATAACATATTTAATAAATAACGTCATAACGAACGTCAGCCATCCCGCTGAGGCAAGCAAGTTGAATAGCAGCATTTTAGGAGGTAGCCAGGCACTGCCCAGAACGGCTTCTAACATGATATGGAAAAACATAGCGAGCAAGAGTGGTAGTGCTAGCGTATGAATCCACATGTCAGTACGGCGCTTACGTACATGGTAGCGTTTCAACAAGTAACGCATTGGACGGTGCGCCCAGCCGAACAGCACGAGAGCACCAACAACGAATAGGACCGCCAGCGTCGGTTCGGTACTCCCAAAATACATTGAAAAGGATATCGACCAGGCAAGACCAAGCCAAAGTAATCCTTCAATACTGGCGATAATGTCCGCATAGCGACGCACATTCTGCATAAAAAACTGAATCCTTGACCTTACAAAGTGTCGCCATGATACGACACTTGGGAACGGCTGTGGGATGGATAGGGGAGATTTATCCATTACCCGTATTGGGTATACTGTTCTGACCCTTTGACTAAATTCATTTCTGCACAGGACTTGCCGTGGACGCTATTACGTTGACTCGCCCCGATGATTGGCATCTTCATTTACGTGATGATGAGGCGCTAAGCGCTGTGGTAGGTCATACCGCCGCCCAAATGGGGCGTGCGATTATAATGCCTAATTTAAAGCCGCCGATAACCACTACCGCGCAAGCACTAGCATATCGGCAGAGAATTTTAGCTGCGTTACCCGAAGGGAGTGCATTTGAACCTTTGATGACGCTCTATTTAACAGACACGACGCCCCCTGAAGAAATTGAGCGTGCTGCTGAAAGTGGTGTCGTGAAAGCCGTGAAGCTCTATCCCGCGGGCGCTACCACTAACTCTGCATCGGGCGTCACCGACATTGCCCACTGCGATGACACGATTGCGATGCTAGCAAACGTTGGTATGCCGCTGTTGGTGCATGGTGAAGTGACCGATCATGACATTGATATTTTCGATCGAGAAGCGGTGTTTATTGAGCAGGTTATGAAACCGCTTTTGGCTAGGCACCCTAAGCTTAAGGTAGTGTTTGAGCATATTACGACCCAGCAGGCTGCCGAGTTTGTTGCTGCTGCGCCTGATAATATTGCGGCCACGATCACAGCTCATCATCTGCTGTTTAACCGCAACAAAATGCTGGCAGGTGGTATTCGTCCGCATTATTACTGCTTGCCCATTCTAAAGCGTGAGCAGCATCGCCAGGCGTTGTTGAAAGCGGCGACCAGTGGCAGTCCTAAATTCTTCTTGGGCACCGATAGTGCGCCGCATGCCCAGGGTGACAAAGAGTCTAGCTGCGGCTGTGCAGGGGCATATACGGCGCCTGCTGCCATTGAGCTCTATGCAGCAGCCTTCGAAGAAATGGGGGCCTTAGACAAGTTAGAAGCGTTTGCCAGCCTCAATGGACCGCGCTTTTATGGATTACCGGCTAATGCTGATAGCGTGACGTTGGAGCGTCGTTCATGGAGTCTGCCGGCGCATTATCCCTATGCGGCTGGTCAGCATATTATTCCGCTAATGGCGGGCGAGAGCTTGGCATGGAAGCTGAAAGCGTAGCTTGTATAGCTAGATAGCAAATCAAAAAAACGGAGCCGACTGGCTCCGTTTTCTTAACGCTTTAAGCACGCTTTCTTAACGTCTATTGCTTGATCTTACCAAGCTCGATCAGCATCTGATCCACCATCCGTGATGAATGGTCTGCCGCGATGTCTAAAAATTGCTCGAATGACAGGTGGTTGTCACCGCTTCCGGGTATATCAGACAGCGCGCGAATGACCACAAATGGGCAGTCATAAAGATGGCATGTTTGAGCAATAGCGGCGCCTTCCATCTCGACGGCTAGCATGGTTGGAAACTGTTCACGGGTAGTCGCGACACGAACAGGGTCGGCCATAAAGGCATCGCCTGTGGCGATGAGCCCTTCACGTACATTGACTTCACCTAATGCGGCAATGGCGTTGCGGGCAATATCACGAAGTTGTTTGTCTGCTTGGTAGGCTGCCGGCATGCCAGGTACCTGACCAAGCTCATAGCCAAAGACCACTGCGTCAACGTCATGATGGCGAACTTCATCCGAAATAATCACATCACCAATAGCAAGATCGCTCGCAAAGCCGCCTGCGGAACCGGTGTTAATGATCGCATCAGGCTGGTGCCGCTCAAGTAAAATCGCGGTGCCTACCGCCGCATTGACCTTGCCTATCCCCGACTGCAGCACAATAATTTCCAAGCCGTGACGTGTGCCCGTATAAAACACGAAGCCAGCATGCTCGTAGCGTTCAGCGCCTTCTAGCTGTCCTGCCAGTATGTTCACTTCCTGCGCCATCGCGCCGATGATTCCAATACGTTGCACTCGTGATTACTCCTTAAGAAATCGTTAACGGCAGTGGTGTGTGTAACACTACTGCTCCAGGCCTTTGTCGTGCCGTTCAGCGGCTTCTAGCGTGTTTTCAAGCAGCGTGGCAACGGTCATCGGCCCAACGCCGCCAGGCACGGGTGTAATGAAACTGGCACGCTCTGCCGCGGCTTTAAAATCAACGTCACCAGTGAGCGTGCCGTCGTCTTGGCGATTAATGCCAACGTCAATCACGATGGCACCCGGTTTGATCCATTCCCCTTTGACAATACCGGGTTTGCCGACAGCGACAACAACCAAGTCAGCGCGGCGCACATGAGACTCAAGCTGTAGCGTGAAGCGGTGGCATACCGTGGTGGTGCAACCTGCCAGCATCAACTCCAACGCCATTGGCCGACCGACAATGTTGGACGCGCCGACTACAGTGGCATCTAACCCTCGTACGGAAATGCCGCTATGGGCAAGCATGGTCATAATACCTTTAGGTGTGCAGGGCCTGAGCGAGGGCATACGTTGCGCCAGACGACCAATATTGTATGGGTGAAAGCCGTCGACATCCTTGTCTGGGCGAATGCGCTCAAGAATAGGGCGAGAGTCTAAATGCTCTGGCAATGGCAGTTGAACAAGAATGCCGTCAACCGTTGCATCGTTGTTTAACTGATCGACCAGTGCTTCAAGTTCATGCTGCTGCGTATCAGCGGGTAGCGCATGCTGGAAAGAGTGGATGCCTGCCTGCTCACAGGCGCGGTGTTTGTTGCTGACATAAACATGGGAGGCTGGGTCTTCCCCGACCACAACAACAGCTAGTCCAGGTGCCCGCGCGCCAGCTTGCTGGCGCGCGCTGATTTTCTCGGCAACTTGCTGGCGGACATTAGCGGCGATGGCCTTGCCATCGATAAGTTGGGCGGTCATGTAATAGAATCCCTGTGAAGGTTAGAAACGAAGCTGAGTGACTATGTCTAGGCCGTGGCGTTTAAAGTATGGGAGGGCGGCGCGTGAGCATCGTACCCGAACCTCTGTTGAACACCGATACTTAAACCTCGCTATCTATAACTCAGCACCTAGTATTGTGTGGCTGAGCGCAGGAGGTCACTGGCTTTCGAGAAGGGCTGATTTTCGCATGCTAGGGCGACAAGGCAAAGCTTCTAACGAATCAATCACTTTAGGTGTTGACTTTAAACTCAGAAATAGTAATATATGCCTCGCTTGAGACGGGACATGCAGCAGCGTCTAAGGTAAGAAATCGGGATGTAGCGCAGTCTGGTAGCGCGCCTGCTTTGGGAGCAGGATGTCGGGGGTTCGAATCCCTCCATCCCGACCACATACCTAGCGCGGAAGGTGGTAACTTGCTTTTCCGAACATTGGTTGTGGTCAAGTGCTCATCAGTATTCAGTCTCTTAGAATGCTTTATGTGCGCCCATAGCTCAACCGGATAGAGCAACGGCCTTCTAAGCCGTAGGTTGCGGGTTCGAGTCCTGCTGGGCGTGCCATTAAGGCTTTTTAGTGGACGCATTCGGTAAGACATGTAAGTCAGTACTTCATCAATGGTGGATGTAGCTCAGTGGTAGAGCCCCGGATTGTGGCTCCGGTGGTCGTGGGTTCGATCCCCATCATCCACCCCATTTGATGACTCGTATTAATTATATGCAATTCTAGTTTTAGGTTGTGGTGGATGTAGCTCAGTGGTAGAGCCCCGGATTGTGGCTCCGGTGGTCGTGGGTTCGATCCCCATCATCCACCCCATTAACCTTGATGTTATCCTCAAAAAAATCCTATCGCGTTATTATTACTTTCCCCTTTATTAATTATTTTGTTTGAAACCAAGCTGACCTATGTTCGGCTTTTTTGCGTTTTGGTCGCTAGTGTTTTAAACCCTTCGTGTTTTAAGCCTCTTTCACCTTATTTGGCTACGCAATGCCTTTCCTGGGGTTTGCCTTTGATTCATTTCCTGCCCGAAAAAATATCTCTCTACCTGAAATTGCTGCGAAATTTTCCTAGGCTTCTTATCGCGATGCCGCCTTAGTAGGGGGCAGGCCTGCGCTTGATGAGCCGCTTAAAAAGGTCTTTAGTAAGAAGCGCTGGTGCATTTTGATGGCTTTGGCGATACGTGCAGTGAAGTCATCTATATTATTTTTTAATGCGATATTTGTTGCTGCTTTTGGGTCTTAAAACAGTTTTTTAAGCTATGTTAATGCTGTTTAGATAGTGATATTTTTTAACGAGTTGTTCGTTGAAAATAATCATTTGAACTGTAGGCAGTATTTTCTTTTACGGAGTGCAACGCAATGGCGCGTCAAACGGTGGTGTTAGGGGCAGGTATGGTCGGTGTCAGCATTGCATGGCACTTGCAGCAGCGTGGTCATCAAGTAACGCTGGTTGATCGCCGCCAACCTGGTCGTGAAACCTCTTTCGGCAATGCTGGCATTATCCAGCGCGAAGCGGTTCGTCCTTATGCTTTCCCGCGGGATATGAAAACCATCCTGAGCGTGCTGCCAAACAAGCGTGTTGATATTCGTTATCGGCCTGCCGGCATGATTAATGCTGCTTCGCCGCTGTTGAGCTACTGGCATAACTCTTCCAGCCGACACTATAAAAAAATAGTGCCTGAGTATGCGTCATTGATACAGCTCTGCTTGAAGACTCACGGCCCCATGATTGAAGCGGCAAAGGCTGATCATTTGGTTCGCCGGGAAGGCTGGTTGGAAATTTATCGCACGCCCGGAGAGCTAGCAAAACGTGTAAAAGAAGCACAGGACGCCCGTGACAATTTTGGTGTTCAGTTTGACGTTTTGGACCGCGCTGCATTAGAGGCTAAAGAGCCAGATTTAGGTAGCGATATTATTGGTGCTATTCACTGGCTTGACCCTTGGACAGTTGCCGACCCAGGTGGGCTGGTTGCCGCTTATGCCGATGCTTTTGTCCAGCAGGGTGGACGTATCTTGCAAACTGATATTGAGGGGTTGAAGCAACAAGGAGAGCGCTGGCAAGTCGATACGGCTGCTGAGTGCTTAGAAGCAGATGAGGTTGTCGTTGCGCTAGGGCCATGGGCAGGTAGCTGGCTGAAAGGCTTAGGCTATCATTTCCCGACCTTTGTTAAGCGTGGCTATCACATGCACTACGCCACACAGCCTTCTAAAAAGCTTCATTACTGGTTAATGGATGCGGAAGTGGGTTACTTGCTTGCGCCTATGAATGCAGGCGTTCGGTTAACCACCGGGGCTGAGCTTGACCGGCTTGAGTCGCCAGCAGATGAGCAGCAGCTAGCTGCTGCAGAAAAAGTTGCGCGCACGATATTCCCCCTCGCTGAGCGTCGCGACGCCTCTGCTTGGAAAGGCGCACGACCATGTTTGCCTGACATGAAGCCTGTTATAGGGCCGGCTCCCAAGCATCGTGGCCTGTGGTTAGCTTTTGGACATGGGCATCAGGGATTTACCCTAGGTCCTGCTACCGGGCAATTACTGGCGGATATGATAGAAGGTAAGCCGACTGAGATTGATATGGCGCCTTTCAGGGCTGACCGTTTCTAAATCAGTGGGTAGCTGTTGGCTTTGTACTGTTGGCTTAGTACTGTTGGCTTAGTACTGCTGACTAAGTACTTAATGGGAGAGGTGCTTGGTAGTAAAGCATGATGTTTGCTATCTTGATGCAACATATCGCAATCGTGAGGTGGAAGATGGATGTTGCCGTAAGCAACGCAGTGAGCACCGCACTCTATATGAATCAAGCACAATCTGCTGAACAAGCACAGATGCAGCTTTTTAAGCAGGCTCTTGATATGCAAGCACAGCAAGTGTCGGAAGTGCTTGCCTCTGCTAACATGGGCGCTCAGCCAAGCCTTGCCCAAGAGGGCAGCGTTGGGACTCAGGTCAATACTTACGCCTAGCCAAATAAACGTCAGTACGAAAAAAGCGCCGACATGTTCGGCGCTTTTTTTTTAAATTTCCCTTAACTACTTTCCTAGTGGATGCCGTAACTCTTCTTGAGATTGAGCTAAAAAGCATTCCTGGTCGGCAAACGCGATGTACCGTTGTTTATCTGCTATAGCATATCAATAATACTGCATTGATGTGCTATGGTAGATCAAACTTGTGTTATTTCACGTTTTTTGATATGTTTTTACATATATTTTATGGTTAATGATATGTTAAAGAAGATCAAGCATGAGTTACGCAACAGAGCAAATACTGGAGAGCCTTCGAGAGGCTCGCGCACGTAAGGGGTTTAGCCAGAGAGAGCTGAGCGCTCGATCGGGTGTGCCTCAAAGCCATATCTCGAAAATCGAGTCTGGAGGCGTTGACCTAAGGGTTTCCAGCTTGATTGCACTTGCGCGTGTACTCGACCTGGAGTTATTTGTCGCGCCTAAAAAATCTGTGCCAGCGATAAAGTCGATCATTCGAAGTAGCAAAGGTAATCAGGATGAGGGTGAAGAGGTGTCACCCGCATACCATTTAGATGGTGACAGCGATGATTAACAATGTGTCCACTCTAAACGTTTTGCTCTACGGCGAGCCTATCGCAACGATCACCAACGTCGGCAATGACAGAACGCTATTTGCCTTTACGGATGCTTACGCGAGTGATGCATCTCGGCCTGTGTTAGGGCTTGGCTTTAAAGATTCACTTGGTGGTTTGCTCACTAACTTCAAACCTACCCAAACCAAATTAACGCCTTTTTTCTCCAATCTACTGCCAGAAGAAACGATGCGTAACTACCTGGCAGAGCGTGCTGGCGTGAACCCAGCGCGGGAGTTTTTCCTATTGTGGGTGTTAGGGCAGGACTTAGCGGGAGCGATCACTGTTGAAACTGCCGATGGTGAAACGCTGCCGCCTAGTGTGCATCAAGAAATAGAAGATGGAACCAAATGTGAAGCAGCGATGCGCTTCTCATTAGCGGGTGTGCAGTTGAAATTTTCAGCAGTACAACATGCCAATAGCGGCTTGACGATTCCAGCTACGGGTAGAGGTGGCTCATGGATTGTGAAATTGCCATCACCTCGCTTTGAAGGCGTACCGGAAAATGAATATTCGATGATGGAATTGGCACGAATGTTAGGAATGGATGTGCCAGAAATTCAGCTGCTACCCATTAACCAGATTGCCAACATTCCGGAAGGAATCGAAAAGTATGGCGGCTCGTTTAAAAATGCTCAGGCCTTTGTGATCAAGCGTTTTGACCGTGCTGATGGGCAAGCAGTACATATTGAAGATTTTGCGCAAGTCTTTGGCGTGTATCCTCAAGATAAATACAAAAAGGCTAGTATGCGTAATATCGCGCAGGTTATCGGCATAGAAGGTCAAGAGGAAGACATTGCTGAATTTACTCGCAGGTTGGTATTCAATACGTTAATTGGCAATGCAGATATGCATTTGAAAAATTGGTCTGTGATTTACAAAGACAAGCGCTCTGCATCAATTGCACCGGCATATGACTTTGTCTCGACCATTCCCTACATTGCTGATGATAGTGCCGCGTTAAAGGTTAGCCGCAGCAAAAAGTTCAGTGAGTTCAATCTGGATGAACTATCGCATTTAGCGGCCAAAGCCATGTTGCCAGAAAAGTTGGTGTTGGATACGGCCAAGCAAACCGTAGCTGGTTTCCATGAAGTATGGGCGAAAGAAAAAGCCCATTTGCCGCTCACCAAATCTATGATTGAAGCAATTGAGAAACACTTGCTAGGCATACCACTGCGCTGACTCAATGAACATAGCACCAAACCCCTCATAACGTTACAATCTGCCCCATTCTGAACATCTCAGCGTCGGTGACCTTTAGGTTAAGTGCATAGCTGAGTACAAATCTCTGTAGAGGTAAGATGAAAGATACACAGTTAGCTCGTGAGGCGGAACTTAGAAGGACGTTCGCTATCATTTCGCACCCCGACGCTGGTAAAACCACCATCACCGAAAAAATGCTGTTATTTGGGAATGCTATTCAGTTAGCGGGCTCTGTTAAGAGCAAGCGTAATGATCGCCATGCCACATCAGACTGGATGAAGATGGAGCAAGAGCGCGGGATCTCGGTCACGACGTCGGTGATGCAGTTCCCTTATGGTGGGCGTATCGTGAACTTGCTGGATACGCCGGGGCACGAAGACTTTTCTGAAGATACTTACCGTACATTAACCGCGGTGGATTCCGCGTTAATGGTGATTGATGGTGCAAAAGGTGTTGAGGATCGCACCATTAAGCTGATGGAAGTCTGCCGTTTGCGCACCACGCCTATATTAACGTTCATCAACAAGATGGACCGCGATATCCGCGACCCCATCGAAGTCATGGACGAGGTCGAGACAGTACTCAACATCCAGTGTGCGCCGATGACATGGCCGATTGGCATGGGGCGGCACTTTAAGGGCGTGTATCACCTCTATAACGATGTCATTCATCTGTATACCCAGGGGCAAGGCAGCCGTATTCCAGATGACAAGCGAATTGAGGGTTTAGATAACCCGGAAGTTGACGCTGTACTTGGCGAAGAGCAGGCCGAAGAGTTGCGCATGGAAGTCGAGTTGGTGCGCGGTGCTTCCCATGAGTTTGATCTTGATGCCTATCGCCGTGGTGAGCTGTCGCCCGTGTACTTTGGTACCGCAATGGGTAACTTCGGCGTACGAGAGATGATGGATGGGTTTGTTGAGTACGCGCCTCCGCCCCAGCCACGCGAGACAGATATCCGTGAAGTAACCGCTCAAGATGATCGCTTTACGGGGTTTGTGTTTAAAATTCAGGCGAATATGGATCCGAACCATCGTGACCGTATTGCTTTTTTGCGTGTCTGTTCCGGTAAGTACGAAAAGAATATGAAGATGCGCCACGTGCGGATAGGCAAGGATGTGAAAATTGCCGACGCCCTAACGTTTATGGCGTCAGACCGTTCTCAGGTAGAGGAAGCCTGGCCAGGCGATATTATCGGCTTACACAACCACGGTACGATTCAGATTGGTGATACCTTCACAGTTGGTGAAGATATGCGCTTTACCGGCATTCCTCACTTTGCGCCAGAGTTGTTCAAGCGTGTTCGTTTAAAAGACCCGTTAAAAATGAAAGCGCTACAAAAAGGGCTCCAGCAGCTCTCAGAAGAGGGCGCTACGCAGGTCTTTATGCCGATGGATAACAACGACCTGATTCTTGGTGCTGTCGGTACGCTGCAGTTTGACGTTGTTGCCCACCGCTTAAAGGAAGAGTACAAAGTTGACTGTCTATATGAAGGGGTCAATGTACAAACCGCACGCTGGGTCTATTGCGAAGACGCCAAGATGCTGGAAGAGTTTAAGCGTAAAGCGAGCTCAAACCTTGCTATCGATGGTGGCGGCTACCTGACGTATATCGCACCAACGCGGGTCAACCTGCAGATGACCCAAGAGCGCTGGCCGGATATTCGTTTCCAGCCCACTCGCGAGCACTGATCGTATGTTGACTGCCTTGCTATGTTGATTGATGCCCACTGCCACCTGGATTTCGAGGCATTTGACGATGATCGCGATGCGGTCATCGAAAATGCCAAGGCGGTGGGCGTCGAACACTTTGTTGTGCCATCAACGACGCGCTCCCTATGGCCAAATGTGTTGACGCTTGGCGCGTGTAAGGAGGTAAGTAGCTGTGTTGGTCTTCACCCTTACTTCATTGATCAACACGTTAACCACGATTTAGTCGCCTTGGAGCAGCTTTTAGCTGAGCAGAAAGTCGAAACCGAAAAACGCGTTGTGGCAATAGGTGAGTGTGGTATCGATGGCCGCTTTACGGAGTCATTAGATAAACAGTGGGCCTATTTCGATGCGCAGCTCGGTCTAGCAAAGCAGTTCGCTTTACCTGTTGTGGTGCACTGCGTAAAAGCCAATGATCAGGTAGGCAAACGCCTACGCCAGCTGGCGCTTCCCCGCGGTGGGCTTATCCATGCGTTCTCAGGTTCTTATGAGCAGGCCGCTAAGTTTCTCGATCTAGGCTATACCCTGGGATTGGGAGGGGCGATTACCTACGAGCGCGCGCAACGACTTCGTAGCGTGGTGTCACGCTTACCTGACGATGGCTTTGTGTTAGAAACTGACAGCCCCGATATGCCGCTTAGCGGCTATCAGGGGCAACGTAATGAGCCATGCAGGGTGGCAAAGGTAGCTGACGTGGTGGCAGCACTCCGGCATCAGCCATTTGAAACAATAGCGGCACTGAGCAGTGCAAATGCTATTCGCTTATTTCAGCTGCCATATTTCAATTCCTACTAGGCGGTTAGGCTGCTGGCCAGCTGTTCAGGATCCAGGCGCTCAACGGTATAGGGCAGGTCGCAGAGCGTGACCGGATGCCCTTGCCAATAAAGGGGGGAGAGCGCTTCAATCGCTTTAGTATTCGCAACGGCGAGCATCTCAATTTGCTGCTTGTCGCTAAATGCACTGCTAACGATTTCACCTACGGTTTTATCCTGCTCATCCACTAACGTGTCACCGATCTGGGGTAAGCTGTTAACACTGGCGGTAACGCGCACTAAGCGTTTTTTCACTTGGCCTCGGAAATGCGCCCGTGCGACGACTTCTTGTCCTGTATAGCAACCTTTCTTAAAGCTAATTCCCCCAAGTGCTTCCCAGTTCAGCATTTGTGGGAGGAAGTGATCTTGCTGTGGGGCTGTTAACCACGCCAAACCACTGCGGATATCTGCTAATTGCCACGTGTTAAGCGCATCTTCATCATCATTTATTGCAATGGCGTTCTGTTCAGCAGAATTTTCTATACTGATTAACCAACGCCCGCCACCTGGCTGGCATAGGGCTGTTGCTTGGGCATTGCTGTGATGGGTATAAGGTTGATCAGGAAGCGCTAAACCAAACGCTTGAGCAACCTCGTTGGCACTTTCGCTGGCGCCTACGATAAGCATCGATGACTGAGCCTGCAATTCGACGCGATAAAAAGCGGCAAATTTGGCTAAATGACTGGCGAGCATATCGATCAATGAGGTGCTCAACAGTAGCCTATAATGGTCGTTGCTGATTTTTAGTAATTGAGCATTGGCCAGCATTCTTCCCTTTGGTGTGCAAAAGCAGGTAAGAGGCGCAAAAAAACCATTGGCTAAACTAACTTGTGCGCTTGTTTGCCCTTGCAGGAATTTCTCAGCATCTGCACCTTTGACATCTAAGGCGGCGAGGTGAGGCAAACGGACGCAGCCATTTATCTTGAGTAACGAAGAGACAGTCGCCATATAGACTCCATAAGGGAAGATAGGGTAAACGTAACGTAATCGCATTTGTATCAAAGGTGCGGGCACTGCGGGTAGATTGCAAGGGCTCTGGCGCGTGCTAGACTTCTTGGGCTGTATCAGTTTTGCATAGTTTTCAATAGCGTACTCACTTCAATTCAGCGTAGAAAAGGGCAAGGAATGGCATATCAATCATTAACGTTCCAAGGTGTCACAACAGTCGATCAGGTGAATAAGATTACCACGGCGCTGATGATGCTGGATGGCGTCGATAGTGCTGAGGTAGGGCGCCACGGAGCAGAAGTAGAAGGGCGAGCTAAGCGTGAAGCGCTTATAAAAGCGGTCGAGAAGTTAAACCTCGGTATAAAGGTTTCCTGATGCATAAGCCAATCACGATTATTAGTGAGCGTAACCATACATTTCGTCAGCGTATTGAAGTCGATGGTTTGGAAGACCTCTATGGTGACGTACCGCCGGTAGTCGGAGGAGACGGTAGTGCACCAGACCCGCATGATTACTTTGATATTGCCCTAGGTACCTGCAAAGCGATTACCGTGCAAATGTATGCCAGGCGCAAAGAGTGGCCGCTGGAAGGCATCACCGTTAAAGTGCAGCGCGATGATAGTGAGGAAAGAAAAGGTGTCTATAAGTTAGCCGTGACGATGGCTTTCCACGGTATTGATGATCCTGAACAGCGGGCAAAGCTAGAAGACATTAGCCATCGCTGCCCGATACAGCGGTTGATGACCCAGGCGACGGTAGAAATTTCCACGTTTACCGAGTAGTACACTTCCTTTTTAAGGAGTAATGATGAGCAAGGAATTCCGGCTGCAGTCCAAATTTAAGCCTGCTGGTGATCAGCCCGCCGCGATACGCAGTCTGATTGGTGGGCTTGAGTCGGGGCTTGCCCATCAGACCTTGTTAGGGGTGACTGGCTCGGGTAAAACGTTCACGATGGCAAATGTTGTGCAGCAGCAGCAGCGCCCAACGATTGTAATGGCGCCCAATAAAACGCTCGCTGCCCAGCTATATGGTGAGTTCAAATCGTTTTTTCCGGATAACGCTGTCGAATATTTTGTCTCTTACTACGATTATTATCAGCCAGAAGCCTATGTCCCTTCTTCAGATACCTTTATTGAGAAAGATGCCTCGATAAATGACCATATCGAGCAAATGCGCTTATCTGCTACGAAAGCGCTGCTCGAGCGCCGTGATGCGCTTATCGTTGTCTCGGTATCGGCAATCTATGGTCTCGGTGATCCGGATCAGTATCTTAAGATGCGATTGCACTTCACCCGTGGTGAGCTAATTGATCAGCGTGCTTTTTTACGCCGCTTGGCCGAGTTGCAATATACCCGCAACGATATGGATTTTCGTCGAGGCACCTACCGGGTACGGGGCGATGTGATCGATATTTTCCCCGCAGACTCTGACGAGGAAGCGGTGCGGGTGGAGTTGTTTGACAACGAAGTTGATTCTATTCGCCTATTTGATCCATTAACTGGCGAGGTGCGTACCCATGTGCCTCGCATGACCATCTATCCTAAATCTCACTATGTTACTCCGCGAGAAACTATTTTAGGTGCTATTGATGCGATCAAGGCAGAGCTTAAGGAGCGTCTTGAGTGGATGCGTAAGCACGAGCGTTTAGTTGAAGCGCAGCGTTTAGAACAACGAACCCTTTACGATATTGAAATGATGCTAGAGCTTGGCTACTGCAACGGCATTGAGAACTACTCGCGCTACCTTTCAGGCCGCGCACCTGGCGAGCCACCCCCGACGTTCTTCGACTATCTGCCGGATGACGCGTTACTGTTTATTGATGAGTCTCATGTGAGCGTACCCCAGGTTGGCGGTATGTATAAGGGCGACCGTTCTAGAAAAGAGACCCTGGTTGAGTATGGATTTCGGCTACCCTCAGCGCTAGATAACCGCCCAATGAAATTTGAAGAGTGGGAGTCTATTTCGCCACAAACCATCTTTGTGTCGGCAACGCCAGGCAAGTATGAAGCAGAACATGCCAGTCAAATTGTCGAACAGGTGGTGCGCCCAACGGGGTTGTTAGACCCAGAAATAGAAGTTCGCCCCGCCAGTACTCAGGTTGATGACCTGCTCTCAGAAATTGGCTTACGTACCGCCGTTGGTGAGCGTGTTCTGGTGACGACGTTGACTAAACGTATGGCGGAAGATTTGACCGAATACTTTGATGAGCACGGTATTCGCGTGCGCTATTTACATTCGGATATTGATACCGTTGAGCGGGTAGAAATTATTCGCGACCTGCGTCTTGGTAAGTTCGATGTTTTAGTGGGTATCAACTTACTTCGAGAAGGCTTAGATATTCCTGAAGTGTCGCTTGTTGCCATCCTGGACGCGGATAAAGAGGGCTTTTTACGTGCTGAGCGCTCACTGATTCAAACCATTGGCCGTGCAGCCCGTAACGCCCATGGTAAAGCTATTTTATACGGTGACAAAATCACCGATTCAATGCGCAAAGCCATCGATGAAACCGAACGTCGCCGCGCCAAACAGACCGCTCATAACGAAGAGCATGGCATCACGCCAACCACCGTGACGCGCTCCGTGGCGGATATTCTTGAAGCCGCCCAGGCACCAGGCAAGAAGAGCAGCCGTCGCCGTGGAAATGAGCGCAAAGTGGCAGATAGTGCTGCTGAGTATGATGTGACCACGATGAGCAAACACGATCTGCTGGCGGCTATCAGCAAGCTAGAGGACGCCATGTTTGAAGCCGCGCAGAACCTGGAGTTTGAAGAGGCGGCGAGACTTCGTGATCAGCTTCATCAAATGCAAGAAAAACAGCTGGCGCTGGGGTAATCGATGCCTGAAGGCCCTGAAATCCGCCGTGCAGCAGACAGAATTGAGCAGCAGATAGGTGGCAAACATCTTGATGATGCGTGGTTTGCATTTCCTGAACTCGCCGTGCAAGCGGATTCATTGATTGGTCAACGGGTTCAGGCAGTTGATACGTGGGGCAAGGCCATGCTCGTCCGTTTTGCAGACCATCGTGTGCTGTATTCCCACAATCAGCTTTATGGCGTATGGAAGCTACATAGCGAGAATAGGCCGCCAAGCACGAAAAGGTCATTACGAGTTCGGCTGGTTGCTGAGGGCAGGGTGGCTAGTCTTTATAGCGCGTCTGATATTTCGCTCTGGCATGAGAGTGAGTTGAGCCATCACCCTTTCTTGTCTCGCTTGGGGCCTGATTTATTAAGTCAAAACGTATCACCTGATGATGTGAAACAACGCCTGACTGATCCAGCGTTTATGCGCAGAAGCCTGGGTGCATTGTTACTTGATCAAAGGCTTGTCGCTGGGTTAGGAAATTACTTGCGCTCTGAAATTCTTTTTTTATCTAACGTTCACCCTAAGAAGCGCCCATGTGACTTAACTGAAAATCAGTTAGACCTGCTCGCCACTATGGTTGTGGAAACGACGCGTCAGGCGTATTTGGAAGCGGGTGTTACTAATCGTGAGGCATGGATTAAACAAGCCATTGCCTCCGGTGAGCCACGCCGACAATGGCGCTTTAGTGTGTTTGAACGGGCTGGCCTTTCCTGTCACCGCTGCGGCTCAGTAATCGAACGCATAATGGTTGGCTCTCGCCGTTTATATTTATGCCCAACGTGCCAATCTCCATAATTTATACCGTTATCTTTGCATGCCGCTGATGAAAACCAGACTAATGCCCTAGTTATCAGATGTAGGTTAGCCGTGGTTGTGGCTGCCGCATATAAGGCCAATACGGTATACTACCGGTACATCTAGACGGCCATTAAAAAGGCCGCAGCCAAGACGATAACCGAGGAGCTGTTTGTCCATGACCGTGATTCGCCAGGACGACGTCATTCAGAGCGTTGCCGATGCTCTACAGTACATCTCTTACTACCATCCTAAAGATTTCATTGATGCAATGTCAGCCGCTTACGAGCGTGAAGAGAACCCCGCGGCGAAAGACGCGATTGCACAAATCTTAATTAACTCAAGAATGTGTGCTACGGGACATCGTCCAATTTGCCAGGATACGGGCATTGTGACGGTGTTCGTTCACGTGGGTATGAACGTCACCTGGGACGCCGAGCTAAGCCTCGATGACATGATTAACGAAGGCGTGCGCCGCGCGTATCAGTTGCCTGATAACGTGCTGCGTGCTTCTGTTCTTGCTGATCCCGACGGTAAGCGAGCCAATACCAAAGACAATACCCCCGCGATTATTCACCATTCGCTTGTGCCTGGCGATAAGGTCGATATCCACGTCGCCGCGAAGGGCGGTGGTAGCGAAGCTAAATCTAAGTTTGCGATGCTAAACCCATCCGATAGTGTTGTGGACTGGGTGATGGAGCAGTTGCCCAAAATGGGCGCAGGCTGGTGCCCGCCGGGTATGTTGGGAATTGGTATTGGCGGCACCGCTGAAAAGGCGATGATAATTGCCAAAGAAGCGCTGCTCGACCCTATTGATATACAAGATTTGCAGGCGCGAGGACCTAGCAACCGCGCTGAAGAATTGCGTCTGGAACTGTTCGATAAGGTGAATAAGAGCGGTATTGGTGCTCAAGGCTTAGGTGGTTTAACCACGGTGCTGGATATTAAAGTTAAAGACTATCCAACCCATGCGGCCAATAAGCCTGTGGCAATCATTCCCAACTGCGCAGCCACGCGTCATGCGCATTTCACGCTTGATGGCAGTGGCCCCGTGGCGCTTCCTGCTCCTAAGCTTGAAGACTGGCCAGAAATCACCCGCGAAGCAGGCGATAACGTCAAGCGCGTTAACCTGGATAGCGTCACTCCCGAAGAAGTCAAAACGTGGCAGCCGGGTGATACGCTGCTGTTAAACGGTAAGCTATTAACCGGCCGTGACGCGGCGCATAAGCGCATGGTGGACATGATTGCCAAAGGCGAGCCATTGCCAGTTGATATGAAAGGCCGCTTTATTTACTACGTGGGTCCTGTTGATCCGGTAGGTGACGAAGTCGTTGGCCCCGCTGGTCCTACCACCGCGACTCGAATGGACAAATTCACCCGCACCATGCTTGAAGAGACCGGCTTGCTTGGCATGGTTGGTAAAGCGGAACGTGGTCAGGTCGCCATTGATGCCATTCGCGATAACCAGGCGGTTTATTTGATGGCTGTTGGCGGCTCTGCTTACCTTGTTGCCCAAGCAATTAAGAAGTCACGTGTTGTTGGTTTTGAAGACCTAGGAATGGAAGCTATCTACGAATTTGAAGTTGAAGATATGCCGGTCACGGTCGCTGTCGACAGCCAAGGAACTTCCGTCCACCAGACAGGCCCGGCCAAATGGAAGGAGATCATCGCTCAAAAGGCGTAGCATACTGATGGCGTAGAACCGCAGTCAGTGACAAATAAGCCCCGTCTCTCGCGGGGCTTTTGTGCATTAGCAGTGCAATAATCTGATCAACAGCTCACTTGATAGCGAGGAACAGGCAATGACCTCATGGTTGCTAGGGACCAGCATTATGCTGATACACCTATTGGGTATCGTGTCAGCGGTCATGGCGCTTATGTCGAGCAGAACGTCCCAGGGGGCTATCGCCTGGATTATTTCACTATTAACGTTTCCTTATGTTGCGCTGCCTGCGTATTGGTTTTTCGGACGCCCGCGTTTCTATGGCTATGTAACAGCAAGAGGGGAACGAGATAACGTATTACGTCGAGTGTTGGTACGTTATCGCCATAACATTAAGCCGCACCTTTCATCGCCGATTAGCACTGATATTCAGGCAGTGGAGCAGCTGGCAATGATGCCGTTGACTAAAGGTAATAGTGCCGACTTGTTGATCGATGGTGAAGCCACTTTCACAAGCCTTTTTGAGGGTATTGATCAGGCAAAAGACTATCTTCTGCTGCAGTTTTTCATTGTACGTAACGATGCTTTAGGCAAACGATTGCAGCATCATTTGATTAAAGCTGCACAGCGGGGTGTGCGTGTTTATTTTCTATACGATGAAGTGGGTAGCCGGAAACTAAACGATGGCTTTTTAAATGAGATGATCAAAGAAGGCATCGAAGTAAAAGCATTTCGTTCTTCTCGTGGCTTCAAACATCGCTTTCAGCTTAATTTTCGCAACCATCGTAAAATAGCAGTCGTAGATGGTAAGCAGGGCTGGGTAGGTGGTTTTAATGTTGGTGTAGAATACCTTGGGCAAAATCCACGGCATGGCCCCTGGCGTGATACCCATTTAGCGCTTGGTGGCCCGTGTGTGCTGGGTTTACAGGAAGCTTTTTGGGAAGATTGGCACTGGGCAACAGGGGAAGTCATTACCTTAAACTGGCATGCCGAGAGTCATCCGCAAGATGATCATCATGTGGTTATCGTGCCATCCGGGCCGGCCGATAAACAGGACACGGCTAGCCTTTTAATCCAACAGTTAATTCATAGTGCTAATGAAAGGCTCTGGGTAACCAGCCCGTACTTCGTGCCAGATCAAGGAGTACAGGATGCGCTTAGGTTAGCAGCAATGCGGGGCGTAGATGTACGGGTTATGATTCCCGAGCGGCCCGATCATTTATTGGTGTTTCTATCTGCATTTTCATTTCTGCCTGATATGTTAAGAGCAGGTGTAAAAATATACCGTTATCTCCCTGGTTTTTTACACCAAAAGGTCATGCTTATTGACAGCAACGCAGCAACTGTCGGCACAATAAACCTGGATAATCGATCTTTTAGGCTCAACTTTGAAATAACGGCTTTCATACCCAGTGCCGCATTTGCTAGTAAAGTACATGCCATGTTAGAGCAAGATTTTGCTCAGTGTCGACGCGTTACAATTGACGAAATTAGCCAGCGCCCAATGTGGAAGAAAGTAGTTTCTCGTGCGGCATATTTAACCGCACCTATTCAGTAATCAATAATAACCCTGCACGCCGCTAACAACGATTAGGCAAAAGGAGTTTTGGGTGAATTTAGAAACAAAATGGCTCGAGGATTTCGTTGCATTAGCCAATACACGAAGTTTTTCGGCATCTGCCAGGCAACGCCATGTTACTCAGCCTGCATTCAGTCGCCGTATTCGTGCGCTAGAACAAGCGGTAGGGGTCATCTTAGTAGATCGTTCTACAACACCGATTGGCCTGACCTCAGAGGGCCAATTGTTTTTGATCACCGCACGCAACCTAGTGGAGCAATTGAACGAGTCATTAAGCCATCTCCGGGGAGTTTCTATTGCGAATGAAGCGCTTGATATCGTCGCGGCACACTCACTGGCATTAAGCTTTTTCCCACCTTGGATTTCTCGTTTACAAAAAGGCTTGGGTGAACTGCCTACACGATTGGTCGCCATGAACGTTGGGGAGGCTATCCATGTTCTGCGCGAAGGTAACTGTGATCTGATGCTGGCATATTATGACCCCTTTGCCACTATGCAGCTGGACGCAGAAGTCTTTCCTTCTTTCTCGATCGGCCAAGTAAAAATGTTGCCGGTTTCACTCCCAGATGAAGACGGCAAGCCGCTTTTCTCGATTCAAAATGACAGCTCAATTCCCTATTTAGCCTATACGCAGGGTGCTTTTCTGGGGCGAAGTGTACGCATGCTGCTTAAAAACGACCCATTACGACTGAAGCTGCGCACGGTTTATGAAACGGCCATGGCGGAAGGATTAAAAGGCATGGTGCTTCAAGGAGTGGGGGTTGCTTGGATTCCTGATTTTTGCATTCGTGAAGAGCTCAAAACCGGCAAATTAGTAAGAGCTGGCGATGAAAATTGGGATATCCCTCTAGAAATTAGACTTTACCGCTGTTCGTTAGTCCATAAACCCGGCGTTGAGCGTCTCTGGCGTCAAATGATGAAATTGCCACGCGATTTTCTGCAGGCTTAGCCTGCAGAGCGACTAGAAAAAAGCCTTAGATTTTAAGGCTCTTCGACGTTGGGTGTGGAATTCGCCCCCTGAGCTGGGCC